>QCPT01000041.1 GCA_003212415.1 Pelagibacteraceae bacterium AG-439-F23 | reverse complement strand
CAATTCAAAAATGTGATAACTCAAATACCACAAGAACAACAAATAATTCCTTTAAAAGCTTCAGAGTCAGAAGGTTCTTCATTAGAAGATAATTATGAATTTGAACCAGAAGAAGATGAAATTTTAAGCAATTTATTGCCCAAAAATATATCTACTCAGATTTTTAAAGCAATGTTAGAAAATTCAGCTAGCGAACAAGGTTCAAGAATGAGTGCAATGGATAATGCAACCAGAAACGCAGGTGAAATGGTTGACAAGCTTACTATTCAATATAATAGAAGTCGTCAGGCAGCAATTACAAAAGAACTAATTGAAATTATATCAGGAGCAGAAAGTTTATAATTATGAGAAAAGGACAAATTACACAGATTATTGGAGCAGTAGTAGACGTTAAATTTGAAGGAGAGCTACCAGAAATATTAACAGCATTAGAGTGCGATAATGGTGGTGCTAGACTAGTGTTAGAAGTTGCACAGCATCTAGGAGAGTCAAGCGTGAGAACAATTGCCATGGATGCAACGGAAGGATTAAAAAGAGGAGACGAAGTAAAAGATACTGGCGCTCCAATAAAAGTTCCTGTTGGTCCAGAAACTTTAGGTAGAATTATAAATGTAATTGGCGAACCGATTGATGAAAAAGGAGAAGTTAAAACTAAAGAAAACTGGCCTATTCATAGATCTGCACCCGAATTTAATGAACAATCAACAGAAACAGAAATTTTAGTTACGGGCATCAAAGTTGTTGACCTTTTAGCACCCTATGCAAAAGGTGGTAAAATTGGTTTATTTGGTGGTGCTGGTGTGGGAAAAACCGTACTTATTATGGAATTGATTAATAATGTTGCTAAAGCTCACGGGGGATTTTCAGTTTTTGCAGGAGTTGGTGAAAGAACTAGAGAAGGAAATGATCTTTATCATGAAATGATAGAGTCGGGAGTAATTAAACCAGAAGGAGATGGATCTAAAGCTGCATTAGTTTATGGGCAAATGAATGAACCTCCAGGAGCAAGAGCTAGAGTTGCATTGTCAGGGCTTACTGTAGCAGAATATTTTAGAGATCAAGAAGGTCAAGATGTTCTTTTTTTCGTAGATAATATTTTTAGATTTACTCAAGCGGGATCAGAGGTATCTGCATTATTAGGAAGAATTCCTTCTGCTGTAGGATATCAACCTACATTAGCTACAGATATGGGAAATCTTCAAGAAAGAATTACGACTACAAACAAAGGGTCAATTACATCAGTACAAGCCATATATGTACCAGCAGATGACTTAACCGATCCTGCACCGGCAACATCATTTTCACACTTAGATGCAACAACAGTATTATCTAGGCAAATAGCTGAAATTGGAATTTATCCAGCTGTAGATCCATTAGACTCAACTTCTAGAATTTTAGATCCGAGAATTGTTGGAGATGAGCATTATAGAGTTGCTAGAGAAGTTCAAAAAGTTTTACAAACTTACAAATCTTTACAAGATATTATTGCGATTTTAGGTATGGATGAGTTATCTGAAGAAGATAAATTAATTGTTGCAAGAGCTAGAAAAATTCAAAGATTTTTGTCTCAGCCATTTTTTGTAGCTGAAGTATTTACAGGATCACCAGGTAAACTTGTAGACTTGGAGTCAACAATCAAAGGTTTTGATTCTATTTGCAAGGGAGAATATGATCACTTGCCCGAAGCAGCATTTTATATGGTTGGAACAATAGAGGAGGCAATTGAAAAAGCTGAAAAAATGGCTAAAGATGCTGCTGCTTAATGAGTGAAAATTTTAATATTGAAATTGTAAATCCAGAAAAATCTTATTTATCAAAAAATAACGTTTCAGAAGTAATTGTTCCTGCTTTTGAAGGAGAGATTGGAATTTTAAGAGATCACATACCCATAATATCTTTTTTAAAACCTGGAATAGTTAAAGTTTTTACAGGAACCGAGGAAGAAAATTATTATGTTGAAGATGGAATAGTTGAATTTAAAGACAATTCTTTATCTATACTAACTAGT
>QCPT01000040.1 GCA_003212415.1 Pelagibacteraceae bacterium AG-439-F23 | reverse complement strand
TTTCCAAAAATTAGCAGGCCACATGAATGTTTTATAGTAAAAAGCAGCCGGTATAAGTGGGGAGAAAAAATTATTTACTGCACCTATATCAAAATTAACACTTGGCCAGCAATTTTGACTTGATGCTTCTAAACCTTCATATAACTCTATCTCAGTTGCTCTTGTATTTGGTTCTGTCATAGAAGCATCATTTCCAACTTGTACAATTGCATTAGGCTCTTCTGAACCACATGACATTATTCCTCTTGGACGGTGATATTTAAAACTTCTTCCGATAAGGTGAATATCGTTTGCTAATAAAGCTGACGTTAAAGTATCGCCCCTGTATCCATATAAAGTTTTGCCATCAAACTTAAAAGATATTCTAGAAGTTTGATCAATAAACTTGCTATTTGATATTCTTAAATTTTTGTTCATTATTTTATAGGTGGTTTTTCACCCATTTTATAAACAGCTTGAATTTTATCATTTGATGTGTCTCTAACCATATTAAACCATTTTCTGCAGCCATGAGCATGATTCCATCTTTCTAATTGAACTCCTTTAATATTTTTTCTCATAAATAAAAATTCAGCCCATTGGTCATCACTTAATTCAGTAGGCTGTTTTGGTCTAACAATGTGTGCTTCACCACCAGCAGAAAATTCGCTTTGATCTCGTTCACCGCAATATGGACAATTAATTAAAAACATTAGTGTGCTACAGCAGCTGCTCCGTGCTCATCAACAAGATCACCACTTACAAATCTATTAATATTGAAATCAGCATTTAGTTTATGAGGTTCATCATTAGCAATAGTGTGAGCAAATAAATCACCAGAACCTGGCGTAGCTTTAAATCCACCTGTACCCCAACCACAATTAAAGTACAATCCTTTAATATGTGTTTTACTAATTATTGGACTAGCATCTGGACAAATATCAACAATACCACCCCATTGTCGTAACATTTTCATTCTACTAAAAAATAGGGTAGAGCTCTAATATTGCTTTTAAAGTTCCCTCAACAACATCATGACTTCCTCTTTGTGTATATGAAACATAAGCATCTGTTCCAGCGCCTATAACTAATTCACCTTTATCCGATTGACTAACATAGGCATGTACAGCATTTGACATAACTACAGTATCTATAATAGGCTTAACAGGTTCAGAAACCAGTGCTTGAAGAGGTTTGCTTTCCAAAGGTAATTTTAAATCAACCATATTTGCAATAACACTTGAATGACCTGCTGCTACAACGCCAATTTTTTTAGTTTTGATAAAACCTTTAGTTGTTTCGATACCTTCAACAGTATCTCCAATTCTTTTTATTCCTTTAACTTCACAATTTTGAATTATATCAACACCCATTGCATCAGCGCCTCTGGCATAGCCCCAAGCAACTGCATCGTGACGAGCTGTACCAGCTCTTCTTTGTAGTGTACCTCCTAAAACAGGATATCTAATATCAGGAGATGTATTTATTATAGGACAAAATTTTTTCACTTCTTCGGTACTTAACCAAACAGCATCAATGTTATTTAATCTATTTGCGTGAGTTCTTCTTTTTAAATCTCTTACATCTTGAAGATTGTGAGCTAAATTCATCACACCTCTTTGACTGAACATTACATTGTAATTGAGTTCTTGAGATAATCCTTCCCATATTTTTAATGCATGATCGTATAATCCAGCACTTGCATCCCATAAATAATTTGATCTAATTATTGTAGTGTTTCTTCCTGTATTTCCGCCTCCAATCCATCCTTTTTCAACAACAGCTATATTTTTTATATTATGTTTTTTAGCCATGTAATAAGCAGTTGCTAAACCATGACCACCACCACCAACAATTACTGCATCATATTCTTTTTTAGGTTCAGGATCTCTCCAAGCTCTTTGCCAATTCTCGTGATAGCTAAAAGCATTTTTAATTAATGAAAATATAGAGTATTTGTTTTTCATATTTGCCAGAAATTACTTGATTAATATTGAATATTCAATGATTTCAAGTTACACAGTATGTCATTAAAAGGTGAGGTGGGTGAGCTGGTTTAAACCAGGAGTTTGCTAAACTTCCGTACGTTATAATGACGTACCG
>QCPT01000039.1 GCA_003212415.1 Pelagibacteraceae bacterium AG-439-F23 | reverse complement strand
ATAGATATTTTTAATTCAAAAAAAAACTATAATTTGCAATCAAATTTTTATTATCAAGAAATTATTTCAAAAAAATTTGAAGAGATTAGTTTTTTAAATGTAAATAAGAAAAATTTAAATTTTGAAAAATATTTTCCTATTTTTATAGTTGGCTTACCCAGATCGGGTTCAACTTTAGTAGAAACAATATTATCAGATGATGAAAAAATAAAAGCATTAGGTGAAAATTCTGTAATCAATATGGCTGTTTTAAATCAAATATCAGGTAGAATTTTTGCTAAAGATTTTGACAAAAATAATTTTGAATTATCAATTGACTGCCTAGAATTAGAATCTTTCGTATCGAAAAAATTTAGCAACTTATTTAAATTTAATGAAAATATAAAATTTGTTGATAAAACTTTAGAAAATTATTTTAATATAGATATTATTTTAAAGTTATTTCCAAATGCTAAATTTTTACACTGTTATAGAAATCTAAATGATGCAGTAATTGCAATATTTCAATCTTTATTACCTACTTTATCTTGGACACATAATTTAGATGATATAATTAATTATATAGATGATTATCTTAAAATAATAAATTATTTTAAAAAAAAATATCCTGAGAAAATAATGGATATTAAATTAGAAAACTTAACCGAAGATAATGAAAAAATAGGAGAAAAAATTTTTAATTTTTGCAATTTAGATTGGAATAATAAAACATTTAATTTTGACAAGAAAAAAGATCTACAAATTAAGACTACTAGCAATGTTCAATTAAGAGACAAAGTAAAAAACTATGATTATGATAAATATAAACAATATAAATTTATATTAAAGAACTATAAGAAAAAATATAAATGGCTTTAAATCTGAAACTAATAAATTAAATTTATGAATGATAATAAACTCTCAATTGAGAAACAAAATATAATAAGTTTATTTAACCAAAAAAAATTTAACAAAATTTCAAAAATTTCTTCAAAAATAAGAAGTTTGTTCGAGGATCAAACGGATATTGTTAAAATGATTGTTATGTCTGATTTGAATGCTAAAAATTTTATTAAAGCAGAACATTTATTAAGAAAAGTTCTAATCCAAAATAATACGGCTGAATTTAACTATATTCTAGGTAATACTTTGAAAATTCAAGATAAGAATAATGAAGCAATCATTGCTTATAAAAAATCAATATCATTAAACAATAATTTTTCAGAGGCGTACAACAATTTAGCAAATGTACAAAAAAAAATTGAATATTTTGATGATGCATTATTAAATTATAAAAATGCCATAAGAACCAAGGAAGATAATTTAGAGGCTTATTATAATTTAGCTAACTTATATAAATCTTTAAAAAATTATGATGAAGCAATAAAAAATTATAAAAAAGTTATTAAATTAAATAAAAATTTTTCAGATGCCTATAATAATATAGGAACAATATACTCAATTTTAGGAAAATTTAATGATGCAAGAGAATTTTATGTTAAATCAATGGAAACAAACAAATATTTTGCAGAACCTTATAAAAACTATGTTCAATTAAGCAAAATTAATGAAAAAAATGAAGTATTTGAAAGCCTTAAAGAAATTGTAAAAAAAGAAGATTTAGATGAAGAGCAAAAAGAAGTTTTTTTTTATTCTATAAGTAAAGCTTACTTTGATATTGGAGATGACAATTTAGCTTTTAAATATTTAAATTCTGCAAATAAATTGAAATTAAATAAAATTGATTACTCATTTAACAAAGATAAAAAAGAGTTCAAAAAAATAAAGGAATTTTTTTCAAATAAAGAATTAGTAAATTTAAAAAATCATAATAAAAATAAAATTACTCCAATTTTTATTATTGGAATGCCAAGATCAGGAACAAGTTTAATTGAACAAATTGTATCAAATCACTCAGAGGTTCACGGTGCTGGTGAATTAGATTTAATGCCTATTTCAGTAAAAAATTCCAATTGGCAGAATTCAAATGACTTTGATGAAATATTACAAAAAATAAGAAAAGAATATTTAGAAAAAGTATCTTTATTATCTAAAAAAAATTATATTACTGACAAATTACCAGGTAATTTTAAAAGAATTGGATTTATAGTTAATGCATTTCCAGATTCTAAAATAATTCATTTACAAAGAAATCCTATGGCAATCTGTTGGTCTAATTACAAATCAAATTTTAAT
>QCPT01000038.1 GCA_003212415.1 Pelagibacteraceae bacterium AG-439-F23 | reverse complement strand
CTAAACTCAATGGTACATGCACAGCCATTTGATCACCGTCAAAATCTGCATTAAACGCGGCGCATGTTAGTGGGTGCAATTCTATAGCGTTACCTTCAATTAATTTTGGTTCAAACGCTTGGACTCCTAGTCTGTGTAATGTAGGTGCTCTATTTAGAATAACAGGGTGTTCTCTAACAATTATTTCTAAAGCATCCCATACTTCATTTCTTTCTTTTTCTACTAGTTTTTTTGCCTGTTTTATTGTTGAGGCCAATCCTAGTTTATTTAATCTAGCATATAAAAAAGGTTTAAATAGTTCTAAAGCCATTTTTTTTGGTAAACCACATTCATGTAGTTTTAGATCTGGTCCAACAACTATTACCGATCTTCCCGAATAATCAACTCGCTTTCCCAATAAATTTTGTCTAAATCTTCCTTGTTTGCCTTTTAACATTTCTGCTAGAGATTTTAGAGGCCTTTTTCCTGTACCAGTTATCACTCTACCTCTTCTTCCATTATCAAATAGTGCATCTACTGATTCTTGGAGCATTCTTTTTTCATTTCTAACTATAATGTCTGGAGCTTTAAGATCTATTAATCTCTTCAGTCTATTATTTCTATTTATTACTCTCCTATATAAATCGTTAAGATCAGATGTAGCAAATCGTCCTCCATCTAAAGGTACAAGTGGTCTTAATTCTGGTGGTATTACTGGAATTGTAGTTAAAATCATCCATTCAGGTTTGTTTCCTGTTTCAATAAACGATTCAATTAATTTTAATCTTTTTACTGATCTTTCTTCGGAAACTTTCGATTTTGTTTCTTTTATAGTTTTAATTAATAAATTTTTTTCTTCTTCTAAATTAATAGATTTTAAAATTTCAAGAACTGCTTCTGCACCTATCCCGGCTGTAAAAGATTCTTCCCCATGTTCATCTTGATATTTAATTAGCTCTTCTTCGCTAAGTAGCTGGTTTTTTTTAAGATCAGTTAGTCCTGGTTCAATTACTATAAAATTTTCAAAATACAAAACTCTCTCTACGTCTTTAAGTTTCATGTCTACAACCAAAGAAATTCTACTTGGTAAAGATTTAAGAAACCATATGTGAGCAACTGGAGTGGCTAAATTTATATGGCCCATTCTTTCTCTTCTTACGTTTGATTTTGTGACTTCTACTCCACATTTTTCACAAATAATTCCTCTAAATTTCATTCTTTTGTATTTTCCACATAAACACTCATAATCTTTAATTGGTCCAAAAATTCTTGCGCAAAATAATCCATCTTTTTCAGGTCTAAATGTTCTATAGTTGATTGTTTCAGGTTTTTTTATTTCTCCATAAGTCCATGATTTAATTTTTTCAGGACTGGCTAAAGTTATTTTTATGCTATTAAAATTTTGAGATTCTGATATTTCAGAATTTTTAAATAAATCTGATAATTCCTTGCTCATTTTTAGTTTAACTCCACATTTAAAGCTAAAGATTTTATTTCTTTTACTAATACATTGAATGACTCTGGAATACCCGATTCAAAGTTTTCTTCGCCTTTAACTATAGTTTCATATACTTTTACTCTACCAGCAACATCATCAGATTTGACCGTTAGAATTTCTTGTAATGTGTATGATGCCCCATATGCTTCCAATGCCCACACTTCCATTTCACCAAATCTTTGTCCTCCTAATTGAGCTTTTCCTCCAAGCGGCTGTTGAGTTACTAAACTGTAAGGCCCTGTAGATCTTGCATGAATTTTGTCTTCTACTAAATGATGAAGTTTAAGCATATAAATAGTGCCAACAGTAACTTTTCTATCGAATTTTTCTCCTGTTCTTCCATCCCATAAATAAGTTTGTCCGGAACTTGGTAAATTTGCTAATTTTAACATTTTTGTTACATCGTATTCTTTAGCTCCATCAAAAACAGGTGTTGCTATTGGAACTCCTTTTTGAATATTTTCGCATAGATCATTAAATTCTGTATTAGTAAGTTCTTCTATATTTTCTTCAAATATTTTATTTCCATAAATTGACTTTAAAAATGACTTAATTTTTTCTGTCTTTTCAATTTTTTTTTGATTTTCATTTACTAACTGGTTTAACTTTTCACCAAGTTCTGAGCAGGACCAACCTAAGTGTGTTTCTAAAATTTGGCCTACATTCATCCTACTTGGTACTCCTAAAGGATTTAAAACTATATCTACAGGTTTTCCATTCTCTCTATAAGGCATATCTTCTACAGGAACAATTTTACTAACTACACCCTTGTTACCATGCCTACCTGACATTTTGTCTCCAGGTCTTAATCTTCTTTTTACTGCTACAAAAACTTTAACCATTTTCATTACGCTAGGTAGTAAATCATCACCTTGTTTTATTTTTAAAACTTTGTCTTCAAAACGATCTTGAATGTCTTGTTTTGCTGTGTTGTATTGATCTTTTAGTTGTGATAAAGCTCCATTTTTCTTTTCATCTTCTGTCGTTATTTTAAATAATTCTGATATTAATATATCGCTTATATTCGTTTCATTTAATTTTGTGCCACTTTCAATATTTTTTATTTTTTTGTTTAAAATTGTGCCAGAAAGT
>QCPT01000037.1 GCA_003212415.1 Pelagibacteraceae bacterium AG-439-F23 | reverse complement strand
TGCTTATGTAATTACTTTAATTTGGCTTTTCTTTGGAGTTGGTCCTGGTCAAGTTTTAGGAAATACTTTTTTTGGCGAACCTGGCGCAGGTTATGATGCTTGGGTGTTAAAAATACCATCTATATGGGGGTATCAGCTTATATGGTGGTTTTTTGGAATAGGGTTAATTTGGTTTTTATCAAACAAAATGGATTTATCAACTTTGCCAAACAAACCTATTCAAGCAAATGATCTATATAAAAAACCTGATGAGGTTCAAGGAGAAATAAACTACATAGACAAAGTTGGTACAGGATACGGATGGATTTTAATACTTATTGGAATGGCTATATTTTCAATAGTATTTTATGTTTACTTTGTATAATAAATTATGACTTTAAATTCTTTTCAATTTAATACAACACCAGGCCTTCGTTTTGGTAGTGGCCAAGCAAAAGATTGTTGCAAAGAAATATCTAATAAACTTGGACAACGAATACTTTTTGTTTCAGATAAGGGTTTAATGTCATTGGGCTTAACTGAAAATACTTTAAAAGAGTTGCAAAAAATGAGTTCTGTACAAATTTTCGACGAAGTAGAAGCTGACCCTTCAGAAAAAACTCTTTTAAAAGCTATTGAGGCTGGAAAAAAATTTAATGCAACAGGAGTAATTGGTTTTGGTGGAGGGTCATCAATGGATGTAGCAAAGTTAACAGCTTTAATACTTGGATCTAATGAAAATTTAGAAGAGGCGTGGGGAGTGGCAAATGCAAAAGGACCACGATTACCTCTAGCTTTAATACCAACCACTGCAGGAACTGGTTCTGAAGTTACACCAATATCAATAATAACTGTTGGAGAGGAAGAAAAAAAAGGAGTTTCGTCAGCATTGATATTGCCTGACTTAGCTATCCTCGATCCAGATTTAACCTTAGGACTTCCTGCAAGCACAACAGCCGCAACAGGGATCGATGCAATGGTTCATGCAATTGAAGGATATGCTTCATTAAATAAAAATAATAATCCAATTTCAAAAATGTTAGCAATTGAAGCTTTAAAATTACTTAGTGGTTCAATTGAAAAGGCTGTATTTGATGGTTCAAATGTTGAAGCTAGAGGAAATATGTTAATAGGATCTATGTTAGCTGGTAAAACTTTTGCAAATTCTCCAGTAGCAGCAGTCCATGCTCTAGCTTATCCAATTGGAGGAACTTTTCATATTTCACATGGTCTTTCAAACTCATTAGTCTTACCTTATGTTCTTAGGTTTAATAGCGTAGATTCAAAGGCCGCAAATGATTATGCCCAGCTAGCTCCATATGTATTTCCAGAATTAGATATTAATAAAGGAGCCCAAGCAGTTTGTGCAGAATTTATCGACAAGTTAGAAATTTTATCAAAAAAATTAGGATTGCCACAAAAACTAAGAGAAGTTGATATCCCAAAAAATGCTTGTGAAAAAATGGCAAAAGATGCAATGAAACAAACTAGACTATTAGTTAATAACCCAAGAGAAGTAACTGAGGTAGACGCACTTAACATTTACCAGGCGGCTTGGTAAGATAAAGGTATATATGAAAGAAAAAGACACAGATATTTTTGAACAAACAAAAAAATTTAATACTGGTATTAAACTTTATATGTTTCAAACAGGTTCAATTAAGACGAAATTAAAATTTATTAAAATGAACCAAACAGAAGAACCTTATGAAATTCCTGTACCTTGGTTTTTGATAAAACATCCAGAAGGTGATGTTGTTATTGATGGCGGAATGCCAATAGAAGCAGCGCTAGACAAGCATAAACATTGGGGATCAGTTGTTGAAGCATATGACCCTGTGATGAAACCTTCAGAATGGTGCAAAGATGTGGTTAAAACTGTAAATACAAAGCCGGAAGATGTTAAATATGTAATCCAAACTCACTTACATTTAGATCATTCAGGGGCCATCGGACATTTTACGAATGCAACTCATATTACTCAAAAATTGGAATATGATTATGCTTTTAATCCAGATTGGTTTTCTCAGCCAGCATATATAAGAGCAGACTTTGATAAACCAAATATACGTTGGAAATTTTTACAAGGAAGAAAAACTGACTTTTATGATGTCTATGGTGATGGAGTTATAAAAATAATATTTACACCAGGACACACACCGGGACATCAGTCTGTATTAGTTAATCTTCCTAAAACTGGGCATATGTTGTTTACAGGGGATGCTTGTTATACAGAAGATCATTGGTGCGATAAGTGTTTACCGGGACTTGTAGCCTCATCTTCTGATGCGGCAGAGTCAGTAAAAAAATTAAGAAGAGTTGCTAAAGAGCATAATGCAAAAGTTGTATGGGGTCACGACCCTGTTTCTTGGCTTGATTGGAAAAAAGCTCCAATGTTTTATTACGATTAATTTTTTTGTGGAATTGTTGATTTCATAAAATCATTTTCAATAAATTTATTAAACCAATCGTTAAGTTTTTTATTATCTGTTTTCCAGGCATTATTGAATCTAAAAATTGTGTAATCTAAAGCGCATCCTACAGCTATTTGATCCATGGTTAAATAATTTTCGTTATAATTATTCCAATTTTTTTCCAACCATTTAATTGTTCTTTTAATTCTTTCTTCCTGTTTATTAATAAAGTTATTACTTTTCTCACTTTCTGGTCTAATAGTTTCCATGCGTCTTTCTAATACAGATTCCATCAAACCATTGGCAACAGAAGTGACATTCATTATCTGCC
>QCPT01000036.1 GCA_003212415.1 Pelagibacteraceae bacterium AG-439-F23 | reverse complement strand
TTCATTTAGAGCTTCAAGGTATGATTATTTGAGAATAGCTAAAGCAATGTTAGACGATTGGCAAAATGATACTTGTGTTGGAAAATATTTAAAAACTATAAGCGAATTAAGAATTCCTATGAATCACAAATGGAAAGACGACAACACATCAACACTAAACCCAAAATCATATGCGGGAAAGTTTTATACAAATTATACAGGGATGAAAAAAAGAAATGTAATGGGAATGAATGGTTTTGCTGGCCAAAATATAATGATAGATTTTGATTTAGGAAGAATTGTTGTGATTAATTCAATGCACACAGATTACAATTGGAAGAAAATAGCACATTCTGTAATTAAAAAAGGCAAATGAAAAAATTCTTAGGGATTTTGGTTTTGGGCCTGCTATTAAGTGTCAATGCTTTTTCCAAAACGATAAATAGTTATGAAGATCTTGATTTAACTTCAAAACCAAAAAAAGCATTATCTGAAAGTAAAACAAAATCTTTATGGAATGCCTATAAAAAAGCTTCCGAATGTTTTGATCATCCAACATATGGAAAAGGTTTTGGATATAAATTAATAAAGCAAAAAGAAGATTATTTTATTAAAAACGAATGGACATCTCCTTTTTACAAATATCCTGAAGTAGAAAAATATAAAACAAAATTTGATAGAACGGGCCCAAAACCTCTTGAAAAGATTAAATTGGATGAAAGTTACGGAGAAGAAGTGGAGTTAGCTAACTTTGCAGCAGAATATTTTCAAGAAGCTGCTTATGCCGCAAGAGTTGGCAGTTCAAATAATGACATAGAAAAAATAAAAACCACAATACTAGATTGGGCGACAAAAGATGCGTTAAGAAAAGGTATAAATGTTTCTTGGGGAAAAAAACCAGTTGATTGGCAAATGATGGTTCTTATTAATTCAATTTTAACAACTACTGCTGTAATTGCAGAAAGTTTTGATGCAGAAGAAAGAAAGGTAATTGGACCATGGTTAAATAAATTAGTTAAAAAAATTGCAAAAAGTAGCTGGAAGGACCGTCAAGATAACAAAGCTTACCTTACATCGTATATTACTTTGATTTGGGGTTTAATGGTAAATGATTTAAACGCAGTTCAAAACTCAATTGATGTAGTAAAATTAGCAATACATGACATGAGACCAGACGGGAGTTTTCCAATAGATACTCAAAGAAGTGGAATGGGAATTAAATATAACACCGACTCTTACGGATATCTTTTAATGATCTCCTCATTATTGAAAGATAAAACTGGAGTAGATTTATTTTCATATGATGTTGATGGAAGAAGTTTACATAATGGAGCTGACTTTGTTGCCAGAAGTATTAAAGAACCATCAAAAATAAATTCTATATATGCCATATCATGTCCAGGCGGAGGAGACAGGTGGGGGTCAATTGAAAAACCTTCTACAAACCATATTAGAAAAAATAAAACAACTTATTTACTTGTTTATGTAAATAAATTTCCCGAAAACAAACATTCTAATTATATAATTAAGAAATACGGAAAATCATTTAATAATACATCTAATCCATATAAATTTTTTAGATCAAAACCTTCAAGGGTATTTACACTGCATCCAATGTTAATTGCAAAATAAATGAAAAAATATTTAGTTTTATTTTTTATTATTTCATTAATTTCTCCAGTAGAATCTATTGAGCTAAAAAATCCTGGTGATGTAATGGTTGATTTCGAAACATTTTCTTTAGAGGAATGCGCTTCAGAATGTAAAAATGTTCCAGAAAAATTTAATTTTCCACCTTTGCCCGAAGAGTTTTCTGAAGAATGGATAGAACAAAACGTCATTGGAGATAAAAAATATAATTTGTACAAAGATTGGGTGTATGCTGCTGGAACTAATTTGGATAAATTAGGAATAGCATGTTTAATTGGAAAAAAAGAAGCATGTGATCTTTTAGTAAACTCAACAGAAAAAATTATAAAGGAAGATTATTTAAAACCAAAAAATTGGACAGGATGGCCACATGACTCAAAAAAAGTAAAATCATCGTCTGAAACATTTATCTTTAACCATTATTTTGCTGGACCGATGATAGAAAATTATGCAATAGCTCTAAAAGCAACTGGAAAAAAACCAGTAAAAGAATTTAAAGAATGGTTTTATAGAAGATATGAACCTTATTTAAGATATTATACTCATCAAACAGGAAACTGGAAAGATGAAAGGCTAAAGAAATATAAGCTTAAAGGAAAAAAAGTTCCTCAAAACCATGTGCTGTTAACTACACATACTCACTTAGCAGTATTATCTATAATCAATGATGCTGAAAAGTTTGAAAAAGAACTACAGATTTGGGATCTTTATATGAAAACAATGAATAAAGATGGTAGCTTTCCTCTTGAAGCTCATAGAGGAGCAAAAGCATTTATGTATACAGCTAGAACTATTATGGGTCTTCTTAAGGCTGCACATATGGCTGAGATACAGGGTATAGATCTATGGAGCAGAACATATAAAAAAGATTGGCAAAACCTACATCATGCAATCGGTTTTTTTCTTGATGCATTGAGTAAAAATAAAATAATTTATAAACATGCAAAAATAAATGATAGTGTTGGTAGCAATAAAAAATATAAAGAACAAGAATTTAAATATTTTCCTACAGAGATAAGTTTTTATACTTATTATAAAAAAAAATTTCCCAATCATCCAAATATTAAAAAATTTGAAAATTTAACTTTTGATAAAAAAACTTGCAAAGTTCCTAAAAAATTAAGAATGAAATATTGTAAATCTGAAGATC
>QCPT01000035.1 GCA_003212415.1 Pelagibacteraceae bacterium AG-439-F23 | reverse complement strand
ACTCCTATGGAGTTTACTCTATAATTTTTGTTACTACTCCAGCTCCTACTGTTCTACCACCTTCTCTAATTGCAAAATTAAGTTTTTCATTCATTGCAATTGGTGTAATTAATTTAACTGTAAATTTAGCATCATCGCCTGGCATAACCATTTCAGTTCCTGATGGCAATTCAACTTCACCTGTAACATCTGTTGTTCTAAAATAAAACTGCGGTCTATATTTTGTGAAGAATGGAGTATGTCTACCGCCTTCCTCTTTTTTTAAAACATAAGCTTGAGCTTCAAATTTAGTATGTGGAGTTATTGATCCAGGTTTACATAAAACCTGTCCTCTTTCAACGTCAGTTCTTTCTACACCTCTCAAAAGAGCACCTATATTATCTCCAGCTTCTCCTGAATCTAGAAGTTTTCTGAACATTTCAACTCCTGTGCAAACTGATTTTTTTGTATCTCTAATACCTACTATTTCTATTTCTTCTCCAGTTTTTATTACACCTGACTCTACTCTACCTGTAACAACTGTACCTCTGCCAGAAATAGAAAATACATCTTCTACTGGCATTAGAAAGTCTTTATCTTTTGGTCTATCTGGTTGAGGAATGAATTCATCAACAGCTTTCATTAGCTCCATAATTGAATTTTTTCCTATTTCATCATCTCTACCTTCAACAGCTGCTAAAGCAGAACCTTTGACGATTGGAGTTTTGTCTCCTGGAAATTTATAAGAAGTTAACAGATCCTTAATTTCTTCTTCAACAAGATCTATCATTTCTTTATCATCTACCTGATCAACCTTATTTAAATAAACTACAATAGCTGGAACTCCAACTTGTCTTGCAAGAAGAATATGTTCTCTCGTTTGAGGCATGGGTCCATCTGCGGCATTAACAACTAGTATCGCACCATCCATTTGTGCCGCTCCAGTAATCATATTTTTTACATAGTCAGCATGGCCCGGGCAGTCTACGTGAGCGTAATGTCTTTTTTCTGTTTCATACTCAACTTTTTTATCTTCTTGAACACTTTCAATTTCAGCTCTTTCAATAGTTATTGATCTTTCATCTTTATCTATTCCATGCCTGTTAAAAACTCTCACGTCTACAATAATACCTCCACTACCACTTGGCATTTTTAATGAGGTATCTGTAACATCAATAGCTTTTTCACCAAATATTGATCTTAATAATTTTTCTTCTGGACCAGAGGCACTGTCACCTTTTGGTGTAACTTTTCCTACTAATATATCTCCAGGTTTAACTTCTGCGCCGATATACACTATTCCTGATTCGTCTAAATTTTTTAAAGCTTCTTCATTTACATTGGGTATATCTCTAGTTATATCTTCTTCTCCCAACTTAGTGTCTCTTGCCATGATCTCGTATTCTTCTATATGTATAGATGTAAATACATCGTCAGTTACACATCTTTCAGATATTAAAATTGAATCTTCAAAATTATAGCCTTGCCAAGGCATAAATGCTACAGTAACATTTTTTCCTAATGCTAGTTCTCCAATTTTAGTCGATGGACCATCAGCAATTATATCGCCAGCATTTACTTTATCACCTACTCTAACAAGTGGTTTTTGATTTATACAAGTATTTTGATTAGATCTTTTAAATTTTTGAAGATTATAAATATCTACACCTGACTGAGAATAATCTTTTTCATTTGATGCTTTAATAACTATCCTTTTTCCATCTATTTTATCAACAGTTCCGTTTCTTTTAGCTACTATTGTTACTCCTGAATCTAGCGCTACATCACTTTCAATCCCAGTTCCAACTAATGGTGCTTCAGGTTTAAGTAAAGGGACTGCTTGCCTCATCATGTTTGATCCCATTAAAGCTCTATTAGCATCGTCGTTTTCTAAAAATGGGATCAATGATGCTGCTACAGATACCAATTGTTTGGGAGAAACATCAATATAATCTATATTATCAGGTTTCGATAGTATGAAGTTCAAATTTTCTCTACAAGAAACAAGTTGTTCTTTAAACTTACCCTTATCATCTATTAATGAATTTGCCTGAGCAATTGTAAATTTTGTTTCCTCCATTGCTGAAAGATATTCAATTTTATCCTGCACTATTCCGTTATCAACTTTCTTATATGGACTCTCAATAAATCCATATTTATTTATTTTAGAATATGTTGACAAACTATTTATTAATCCAATATTTGGTCCTTCTGGAGTTTCGATTGGACATATTCTTCCATAATGAGTTGGATGTACATCTCTAACTTCAAATCCAGCTCTTTCTCTAGTCAATCCTCCAGGTCCTAATGCTGACACTCTTCTTTTATGAGTTATTTCTGATAAAGGATTTGTTTGATCCATAAATTGAGATAGTTGTGATGTTGCAAAAAAATCTTTAAGCGAAACTGTTAAAGGTTTAGCGTTAATTAAATCTTGTGGCATTGCAGATTCAATATCTAATGTTGTCATTTTTTCTTTAATAGCTCTTTCCATTCTATAGACTCCAATTCTGGCCTGGTTTTCAACTAGCTCACCTACTGATCTTACTCTTCTATTTCCCAGATGATCAATATCGTCAATTTCATCTTTACCATCTCTTAAATCTAACATTTTTTGGATTACAGCCAAAACATCATCGTTCCTTAATATTGTAATTTTATCCGAACATTTTAAATTAAGTCTAGAATTTATTTTAACTCTACCAACATCTGATAGGTCATATCTATCTGAACTAAAGAATAAATTGTTAAATATTTGTGTTGCGATTTCTATTGTAGGTGGTTCCCCTGGTCTTAAAACTTTATAAATTTCTGTAATAGCGTCATTTTTATTTTCATTTTTATCA
>QCPT01000034.1 GCA_003212415.1 Pelagibacteraceae bacterium AG-439-F23 | reverse complement strand
AAAAAATAAATAAATTGAGGTTATTAATTTAAACATTTTGTTATTTGACATATTATTTTCATGTTTGTGATATATAAAACTTGGAATATTGACATAATTAATTGATGAATTTGATTTATTGAGTTTTAACCATAAATCATAATCGTCCTTATATTTTAAAGACTCATCAATGCCTCCAATTTCAATAAACTTTTTTCGATCTACTAAAGTTCCATTGCTTAAAGGATGTAAGAAACTTTTAAAAATCTTGTTTATTTTTTGATTAGTATATTTTGTATTATTATTTTTTTTCAAAATTATATCTCCATACACCAAATCATAAGAACTATCTATGTGCTCATTAACAATTTTATTAAAAAACATTGGATGATATGTGTCATCTGGATCAATTCTCGAAAAATATTTCGTATCAATTTTACTTACAGCAAAATTTATTGTCTTTGCTAATGAACTATACTTCACACTATAAGTTTTAACCTTATGATTTGAAGATATTTTTTTAATTATTTCTAAACTATTATCATCACTATTATCGTCAACTATTATTACATTTTTCAAATATTCATTTTCAAACTGAATACTTTGAATACAATTTGTTAAAAACTTACCATAGTTGTGACATGGTATAATTATACTAAACATAAATATTAAATTTATTCACTTTGAATTAATCCATATTTTTTTACAATTTTGTGAATTTCTTTTGTATTTTTAAGATTCAAACCTATAAATTTTGAAATTGAATTAAGATCATTTCTACCATCAGAATAAGCTAAAAAATTTAATACATTGGAAGGTAAGTTTAAGTCTTTCTTTTTTGCCAAGCCTCTCGTAAATGGATAAAGATTTCTTTTACTTAACATGGGTTCGCAGGGATAGGAGCAAACTGGAAATTTACTTTTTTCTATATTTAAAATACAAGCTTTTAAAAAATTGTAACTTTTTTTAATCTCACTTGTTTTCACAAAATTTAAATCATCTTTTGATGTATGGTATTCTTTATAAGTTTCAAATTTTGATCGAGTAATAGTTGAGAAGGGCAAATCTATATGTGGTGAACAAAATTGTCTTTCATCTGACCCTCTATGTAAGTATGAATATTTCTTAAAATTAATTTTTTTTTCTTTAAAAGTTTTATTTAATAATCTTTCACTTAAATTATTTTCATATCTTGATGCTACATAAGAAAATTTACCTTTATCACCAACACAAGTTACTACAAATCCACATAATATTTTTTCTTTAATATTATTAAAATTTTTTTTTAAATAAGAAATTGAACCAATTGTTTCAGGTAAAAATAGAAATTTATAAGAATAATTATTTCTTCTTTTTTTTAAAAAATCAATCAGCAAACTTAATACTATTGGTCCAGATAATTCATTATTTGCCATTGAAGGATGACATAAATAGGTTGAAAAAAAAATTGTTTTAGAGGAATTACCTTTTATATCTATCTCGCCCCATTTGAGCTTTCCTTTAGTTAATGTAGATTCAATACAAACTTCAAATTTATTTTTAAATTTTGATATTTCATTATATTTTTTATGGCTTAAACAAAAGCCCCAATTTTTTTTGTAATAACTAGTAAGATAAGGAATGGCGTCAAAATATTTTTTACTAAAATGTAAGTTTTTTTTTAATTCATTAAAATACATTTTTTTTTTTATTTTAGCTGAGTACGAAATAATATGTAAATTATTTTTTTTATAATCGATTATTTTTTTGTCATTATACTTAATGTAAGCATCTTTAACTTTCCAGACTTTCGGAACAACCCAATCATAGACTTTAGTACCTGATTTTATACTTTTAATTTTAAGATTTTTTTTTGTAACCAAAATTTTTAAAGAGTCTATAAAACCCTTTCCAGTAATAGATCTGTTTATTGGAAATAATTCTAACAATAATTTATTTATATAATTAATCACTTAAATCAATTTAATAGATCATAAAATTTTTTAAAATTTTTAATTTTAATTAAATCAAGAAATTTATTAATTTTATTTTGATAATAATTTCCTGATTCTCTTGGATTTAGCATAAGCATGTATTTAATATAATTTTTGAATAAATCGCATACTCTGTCATCAATATGATAACAGGTAGAACAAAGATTATAATTAGCAAACATATTTGAATTTATATTTTCATGAGCTCTCTGTAGATCAGAAAATTTTTCATCTTTGATTATTTCCGGAATACTTTTATCCTTGATGTCTCCTACAATTAGTGATCCATCATAGTCTCTGCAACAAACACTCAACTCACCATTTACAAGAATATAAGGTATAGGGTTTGATACTAGCGTACAAAATTTATTTAAATATGTATTTTCATATAGCAAATTATTATCGTTAAAGTAATCGTTAGAAGGCGCTAGACTGTTAATAAAATTAATTGAGAGTCTTTCATGGGGAAATTTAAAATTTTTTCCAAAATAACTCAAAAATTCTCCAGCTTCATTTACATTGTCTTTTGATATTACACAATCAATTGAGATTCGATAACCTTTTGGTTTTAATTTATCAAAAGCTAATTGTAAATTTTTTATTAAATCTTCCCATTTTCCTCCAACTCTAATTCTTTCATAGGTTTCTTTAGTGGCACCGTCAATTGAAAATCTTAGATCAGAACAAACATCAATATATTTAATCAATTCATTTATTCTCAAATTTAGCATTAAACCATTAGAGGAGAGAGATGTAGTGAATTTATAGTTTCTTAAAATATTAAGTATCTCTCCAATCTTTGGATTAGCCAAAGGATCTCCGATGGTGTGTAATGATACTTTATTTATACCCAATTTATTAAGATCTTGTACTGATTTTTCAAATAAATCTAAATTCATTAATTTTTTTGTTCTAGTTGAGCTGTTGGTATCACACATTATACAATTTATATTGCAACTGTTATTTATTTCTATGTATGCAAAATCTCTTTTTTTATTTTTGTCAATTGCAAATATTTTTTTTTTATAATCAAAATAATCTTCATTTTCTAAGCTATCGATTAATTTTTTTGAATCTTTTTTTATTTGGAATTTTAAACTGTTTAATTTTAATGAAGTGCTTATA
>QCPT01000033.1 GCA_003212415.1 Pelagibacteraceae bacterium AG-439-F23 | reverse complement strand
AATATAATTGGAATAAATTTAGTTACACCTAACTCCGTTGCTTTTTGGATCATAAAATTAAAATAATTTGATTTAATTGGTGAAAAAGCCAACCAAATCTCTTTTGTATTTTCTTTTTGTCTAAGCTTTTCATTTACACTAAATTCTACTATGCCTTTAGATATTTGGCTGATTTGTGCTGACCACTCTCCATTATTGTTAAATAATGAAAAACTTTCACCAATTTTAATTCTCATAACCTTTGTGAGATAGTGGGATTGAGACTTATCTAACTTAGATTTAAAATTAAGTGATAAACTTTCTAAAAAAAATAATCTAATATTGCTCATAATTATTACAAATTAATTTATGAAAAATGTTAAAGCAATAATTTTCGATGCATATGGCACATTATTTGATGTCAACTCAGCAGCCGAAAAATGTAAAGGTAAAATTGGTGATAAGTGGGAAAGTTTTGCAAATTACTGGAGAACTACACAACTAGAATATACTTGGCTGAGAAGTTTAATGAATAGACATAAGGACTTTTGGCAAGTTACTGAAGATAGTTTAGATAAATCAATGAAAGCTTTTAAAATTGATATTTCAATGAGGAGTGAACTCTTAGATCTATACAAAATTTTATCTACATTCCCAGAAGTAAAAGAAGTTTTAAATAGTCTTAAAGAAAAAAATTATAAACTTGCAATTCTTTCAAACGGTACGCCTGCCCTACTTAATCAATTGGTTAAAAGCAATAATTTAGATAGTATTTTTGATGACATTTTTTCTATTGAAGAGGTTGGAATTTTTAAACCAAGCTCAAAGGTTTACGATATTCCAATTAAAAAATACCAAATACAAAAAAATGATGTTGCATTTTTAAGTGCAAATACTTGGGATATATCAGGTGGAGGAAACTATGGATATAACACCATTTGGCTAAATAGAAATAATAATACTTTTGATAATCTTGATTACAAGCCACAAAACCAAGTTAAAGATCTTTCAGAACTACTTGATATTATTTAACCAATAATTACATCGTCTATTATGAAAAGTATTGAAGTAAATAAAATTATTGATCCTATGCCAGCTTCAGATGGTTTGGGCGTAAAATTAAAAAGAAGCATAGGCGTTGAACCAAATTATTTTGATCCTTTTTTAATGTTAGATGAATTTGGTTCAGAAAATAAAGATGATTATATTGGTGGATTCCCTCCTCATCCTCATAGAGGAATTGAAACAGTAACATATATGCTTCAAGGCGAGTTTGAACATGAAGATAGTACTGGCGCCAAAGGTAGAATGTCTTCAGGTGATGTTCAATGGATGAAAACGGGCAGTGGAATAATTCATTCCGAAATGCCAGCTATGTCAAAAGGAAGACTTCACGGATTTCAATTATGGGTAAATATGCCAGCAAAGTTAAAAATGAGTAAGCCTGATTATATATATATAGAATCAGAAAAAATGCAGATTTATAAAGATAAAGATAAACAAATAAAAGTTATTGCAGGAAAATTTGAAAATGTTGAAGGTCCTGTAAAAGGTCACAATGTAGAACCTGTTTATTTTGATATAGAGCTTGAAAAAAATAAAAATTTTAGCTTTGAATTACCTTCTTCTCATAACTCTTTTGTTTACTTAATTGATGGCGAAATCAAAATAGGAAAAAAAACTCATGACAAAGTTAAAGATTCAACTTTAATTTTATTAACCAAAGGTGAAAAATTAGATGTTTCTAGTTTAACTAGAGCTAAATTTTTATTAATATCTGGCAAACCAATTGGTGAACAAATTGCTAGAGGCGGACCGTTTGTTATGAATACTAAAGCAGAAGTCTTGCAAGCTGTTCAAGATTATCATAATGGTACATTTGTAAAATGAAAGCAGTTAAAATTAAAAAAAATGGTGGTCCTGAAGTATTAGATATAGAAGAAATAAACTTGAGAAAACCAATAAAGGACGAAGTATTAATTGAACATGCGGCTATAGGTTTAAATTATATAGACACATATCATAGATCTGGCCTTTATCCTTTAATGTATCCAAGTGGACTTGGTATGGAAGCCTCTGGAGTTATTAAAGAAGTTGGCCCTGATGTTTCAAACTTTTCTGTTGGTGATAAAGTAGCTTACGCTGCAGTGCCTTTAGGAGCTTATTCCTCTCATAGAATTTATAAAACAAAAAACTTAGTAAAAGTCCCACAAGAAATAGATTTACGTATAGCGGCAGCAATAATGACTAAAGGACTAACAACATATTATTTATTGCACAAAACTTATCCTGTTTTTGGTAATGAAACTATTCTATTTCATGCAGCGGCAGGTGGAGTAGGACAAATTTTTTGCCAATGGGCCAAGAGTTTAGGTTGTAAAGTTATTGGAACAGTTGGTAGCGAAGAAAAAGTTGAGATAGCAAAAAAAAATGGCTGTGATGAAATAATTAATTATAACAAAGAAGACTTTGCAAAAAAAGTTATGGAAATAACTGATGGTAAAGGTGTACCTGTAGTTTATGATGGAGTTGGAAAATCAACATTTGAAAAATCTCTTGAATGCTTAAGAACTAGAGGAATGATGATTTCTTTTGGAAACGCTTCGGGAGCATTAGATCCAATCAATGTTCCTAAGATGTTACAGCCAAAAGGATTGTTCTTTGTTAGACCTGCAATGGGACAGTATTTAGGAACTAATGAAGAATTAAACGAAGCTGCAAAAATACTATTTGAAAAAATAAGTTCAGGAAAAGTTAAGATAGAAATATTTAAGGAATATAAATTAGATAATATCAAGCAAGCTCATACTGATTTAGAAAATAGAAAAATTCTTGGACCAGCTATAATTGTGCCTTAGTCTAGATCAATTTTCATATCTGACAAATGTAATTTCAAAGTTTCAGTGGATAAATGTATATCTCTTATAAAAAACAATACTGAAATTATCATTGCTAAACAACATGACCCAAAAATAATTCTTGCTACAAAAATCATATCTAAATAGAGAGCAAAAACTGTTAGCATGTTAAACAAAAAACCAAAACTTGCGCAACCAAGTGTATATTTTAACCATTTAACTCTACCATTTAAATTTATTAACTGTTTTTCCCACTCTTGCGGAATATGTTTTTCCCAAACATATTCATCATGTATTTTTCTAATTAAATTACTAAGTGTATGAAAACGATTACCATAAACGCTCATAAGCAAAGGAATTGCCGGAAACATTAATGCAGTTACAGTATAATCTATATTCA
>QCPT01000032.1 GCA_003212415.1 Pelagibacteraceae bacterium AG-439-F23 | reverse complement strand
AATAAAAACCACATTTGTTAGTATAATTAAACTTAATTATGATCTATTTCAAAAATAAAATTTACAACTTAAAAGTTAATATTTGATCTTTATAATAAATGTTATGGTTGTTGAATGAGAAATTTTAAAACTGTATTTGGACTTTTGGTAATTTTAATTTTCTTTTCTGGATGTCAGACGATTAAAAAAAAATCAGACGAAGTTGCAGAAAGAGAGAATGAAAAATTTGGTTTATTTGTTGGAAAAGAAGTAGCCGAAATGAGAATTGAACTGGGCGCTCCAAAAGAAGATTATATAGCTGAGAATGGTAACGAAATTTTAGTTTATAAAACAAAAAAATATGGGATTCCTTGTGAGAGAAAATTTGAGGTTAATTCAAGTGGAGTAATAGTTGGATTCTCTTCGAGTGGTTGTATTTAATTAGCTTAATATAACAAAGACGCTCATTTTGGGTTAAAAAACATATATTAAATAAGGATTTTTTTAATCTAAACTAATTTAATTTTACATTAGCCATTAATAAATATATTTTAGCCATAACATCGGAGGATAAATGGCAAAAAAAAGTAGGAAAAGTTCAGGAGCTACTAATAAGAAACTTCCACTTAATCAATCGATACCTTTGGGCATTCAGCATGTTTTTGCAATGTTTGCTGGAAACATTACGGTTCCATTGATTGTTGCAGGAGTTTTTGGGGTAACAACAGGAGAAAAGATTTTTTTAATTCAAATGGCATTGTTTGCCGCTGGAGTGGCTACAATAATTCAAACAGTCGGCTATAAAAATATTGGCGCAAGGCTTCCAATAATACAAGGTACTAGTTTTGCCTTCATTCCAATTATGCTACCTTTTAAAGCTTTTGGTTTAGGAGCAATATTCACAGCTGCATTTATAGGAGGAATTTTTCAAATATGGATAGGCAAAATGTTAAAACCTATTCGTCATATGTTTCCTCCATTAGTTACGGGAGTTGTTGTATTAATGATAGGTTTCAGCCTTCTTAAAGTTGGTTTTAAGTATGCTGGTGGCGGAGTATGGTTGATGAATAATAAGCCAGAAATATTTGCAAACTGGCATCATCTAAGTATAGCTGGAACAGTTTTAATAGTTGCACTTTTAGCAAACATAAGAGGAAAAGGAATGGTATCCTCAGCTTCTATTTTAATTGGAATAATTGCAGGTTTCATAGTTGCAGCTATGTTGGGTGAAATTAGATGGGCAAAAATTGCAGCAGCTGGATGGTTTGCATTTCCAATGCCTTTACAATATGGAATAGATTTTGTTTGGGGCGCTGTAATTTTGATGTTGTTCATGTCTATAGTAACAACAATTGAAACTATTGGAGATATAAGCGCTACAACAATGGGCGGAGCAAACAGGGAAGCTACTGATAAAGAACTTTCAGGTGGTATAATGGCTGACGGAGTTGGTACTGCTTTTGCATCAATTTTTAATGCCATGCCAAATACTTCTTATTCACAAAATGCAGGCCTTGTTGCCTTTACAGGAGTAATTAGCAGACATGTAGGAACAGTTGCTGGAGTTATTTTAGTTTTATTAGGCTTGTTTCCTAAACTTGGTGGAATTATTGCAGCTATGCCAGATTCAGTAATTGGTGGAGCAGCCATTATTATGTTCGGACTAATTGTTGGTGCAGGAATTAAATTGATTTCAAAATCTGAAATGAGTCAAAGAAATATTTTAATATTAGCTTTATCTCTTTCTTTTGGAATTGGTTTAAATGCTTTTCCAGAGTTCGTGGCTCATATTCCAGATTTTGGAATAAAGCTTAAACTTTTGTTAACAACTGGTTTAATACCAGCTGGCTTATTAGCATTTGTTTTAAATGCTACATTACCAAAAAAATAAATTTGTTTAATACTTGTGGGGAGAAATCCCCACAAGCAAGGATAATACTTATTTAATTTCTATAAGTCTTTTTTTTTTATGATCTGGTAATATTCTTTCACAAGCTATAGTTAAAAGACCATCTTTTAGCTCAGCACCACCTACTTTTACATCATCTGCAATTGTAAATGATCTTGCAAAATGTCTTTGAGAAATACCTTTATGAATTATTTCACCATCTTCGTTTTTATCATCAGATTTATTAATCTGATTTGTTCTAACAGTTAATAAATTATCTTCAAACTCAACTTCGACATCTTTTTTATTAAAACCAGCAAGAGCAACCTCTATGGAGTATGCGTCTTTTCCAGTTTTTCTTATGTTGTAAGGTGGATAATTTGATTGCATGCTCAAACTACCGTTACCCAACATACTTTCAAATTGATCAAACATATCGTCAAAACCAATTGAAAAGGGTCGTAATGAGTTAAAAATTGATAGATCCTTACTTGTCATAATAACCTCCTTTTTTTAGCAAGTTTATTTTTATATAGGCCCCAAATGGCAACCTAAGAAATTTATGTAGGTATTATTTATTATTTTTCAATAAGTTTAAATTAAGATTTTTTTGAAATTTTCAAAACAAATGAATAATCAATTGCTATTTCTTCAATAGCACCATCTCTACCAGATTTTCCACCATGGCCAGCATTCATTTCCGTTTTTAATAATAATAAATTATTGTCGGTTTTATAGTCTCTAAGTTTTGCAGTAAATTTTGTAGGTTCATCAAATAATACTCTGTTATCACTCAGGCTAGTTGTAATTAATATATTTGGATAATCCATTTTTTTTATATTGTTATAGGGGGCATAGGAATAAATATAGTCAAAGTGCTCTTCATTGTGTTTTGCATTTCCAAATTCGTCAAACTCTCCAACCGTTAAAGGTAATGAATGATCTAGATTCGTAGTTAATGAATCAACAAATGGAACTGCCATAACTATACCTAAAAATAATTCAGGAGCTTTATTTACAACGGCACCCATAAGCAAACCTCCTGCAGAACCTCCCATTCCTATAATTTTTCCTAGAGAGGTATATTTTTTTTCAATTAAATATTTTCCAACTGCAATATAATCTTCAAAAGTATTTTTCTTATTTAATAATTTTCCTTCTTTCCACCATTTCATACCTCTTTCCATTCCACCTCTTATATGAGCTGTTACCCAGATGATGTTTCTATCAATCAAACTTAATCTGGTAGACGAAAACCCGGGAGACATTGAATTTCCATAAGATCCATAGCCATATAGAAGTAAATTCGCACTTCCATCTATTTTTGTTTTTTTATGTCTTGTAATTGTTAATGGAACCATTCTTCCATCGTGAGAGGGACACTCTAGTCTTTCAACAATATAGTCCTCAGGATTATGACCAGATGGAATTTCTTGCTCT
>QCPT01000031.1 GCA_003212415.1 Pelagibacteraceae bacterium AG-439-F23 | reverse complement strand
TGACTCAATTTTATTTCTTTTTTCATTAAGATAATTTTTAGCAATTTCATAAGAATTATTAACAGCAGAGGTAATTTTATTATCAAAATATTTTTCAAGAGCAAAATAAAAAATAAATAAAGAGAAAATTGCAATCAGCAATGATGGAATTAAAGTAAAAAGTCCAAAAGAAATTATATATTTTCTATTGGCTATAGAACCTCTAACGTTTATATTATTTTTAACGGAATTTTTAATATCTATAATAATAAGTATGAAAAAAAATATTAATAAAACTAAATTTAATACTAATAAGTTTTGTAAATTATTGTCGTTTAAATTAATAAAGCTTTTACCTATAAATGTTAAAAAAGTAAGAAAAGCCAATGAAAGTGTTGCAATAAAAATTACAATAATGAATATATTTCTTTTTAACAAAGCTAACATACTCTAAAAATACATTAAAAATATTGAAAATAAACACATGAGTGATTGTTTTATACTATTAGCTGCCGGTAAAGGTAAGAGATTTAAATCAAAAACGTTAAAACAGTTCATAAAATATAAAAATAAGCCTTTATTTATGCATTCTATTGATAAAGCTATAAAATCAAATTTATTCAAATATATAATGGTTGTTACTAATAATAAAATCAAACTAAAAAATAAAAAAATTAAAATTATTAAAGGTGGGAATGAAAGATATCAATCATCTCAGAAAGCACTTGAATATATTAAAAATAATAATTTTAAAAATGTATTTATTCATGATGCTGCAAGACCTAATTTTTCAATAAATTTATTAAAAAAATTAAAAAAACATTTAATTAAAAACAAAGCTGTAGTTCCATATATCAATACTGACAATTCAACAAAATACGCTAATAAAAATAAAATAATTAATTTAAAAAGAGAGGGAGTTTTGCTGACTCAAACTCCTCAATGTTTTGACTTTAAATCTTTATATAATTTATCAAAAAATAACAAATCTCTTGTAACAGATGAGGCAAGTTTATTTTTAAATAATAATGAAAAAATAAAATTTATCAAAGGTGAAGAAAAAAATACAAAAATAACTAAAATATCAGATCTTAATAATATTCAAGTAAACACATTTTATGGAATAGGATTTGATATTCACAAATTAATTAAAAATAAAAAATTATATCTTGGTGGCAACAAAATTCCATTCCATTCAGGTTTAAAAGGCCATTCAGATGGAGATGTTATTATTCATTCTATAATAGATGCCTTGCTTGGCGCTCAAAGAAAAAAAGATATAGGCTCTTTATATCCAAGTAATAAAAATAAATTTAAAAATATAAGATCGCCAAAAATGCTTAGCCCTATAATATCAGATCTAGAAAATAACAATTGTTATATAAACAACATAGATATTAATTTAATTTGTGAAAGACCAAAGGTCTCGAAATATAGAAATAAAATTATAAATTCTTTATCTCAATTAATGAATATAAATAAAAATATTATAAATCTTAAAGGCAAAACTGTAGAAAAGTTAGGATTAATAGGAAAAGAAAATGCTATAGCTTG
This sequence comes from Pelagibacteraceae bacterium AG-439-F23, assembly GCA_003212415.1. Classification (GTDB taxonomy): domain Bacteria; phylum Pseudomonadota; class Alphaproteobacteria; order Pelagibacterales; family Pelagibacteraceae; genus Pelagibacter. The sequence continues at coordinate 2,184 of QCPT01000031.1, read as the reverse complement.
TGAATCAATAGTTTCAATTAGTAAATATGAATAAAATAAATTTTTTATTTGTTACATTATTTGGAATTGGAAAATTAAAAAAAATACCTGGCAGTTATGCTTCTTTAGTAACAACAATCTTTTTATTTTTTATATTTCATATATTAAACTTTTCACCAAATATTGTTTTAATTGGAGTCATAATTGTATTTTTTATTTCTCTTTATGCTGTGAATATTTTTATAAAAGAATTAGACAATAAAGATCCAAAAGAAGTAGTAATTGATGAATTTATTGGTCAATCAATTCCTATTTGCTTATATGAAATTGCTCATGAAGGATACAAAGAAACTAGCAAAGTATTAACGTTTTATTTCATAATGTTCATTTTATTTAGAATTTTTGATATCGCCAAGCCCTACCCCGTTAGCTATTATGATAAAAACTTTAAGAATAGTTTTGGCGTTATCATGGATGATGTTTGTGCTGGATTGTATGTTCTTGCTATTCTTGTTTTATATATGGTCATTACTTCATGAAAAAACTTTCACAAAAAGTAGTTAAATTATTATGTAAAAAGAAGCTAAAAATATCTTTTGCAGAATCTTGTACAGGAGGTTTGCTTTCAAGTTCTATTACTTCAATAAGCGGATCTTCTAAAGTATTTACTCTTGGATTAGTTACATATTCCAATCATGCTAAAATTAACATTCTTCAAGTTCCTAAAAAAATTATAGTTAAGCATGGAGCTGTGAGTTATGAAACTTGCTTATCCATGGTTAAAAATCTTAATAGAATCAGCAAAGCTAATATTTCTGTATCAATAACAGGTTTAGCAGGACCTAAAGGTGGAACTAAGCAAAAACCTGTTGGTTTAGTTTATATAGGTATAAAAAAAGTCAACAAAACTTTAGTTAAAAAGTTCTTATTCAAAAGCAAAAAAAGAAACTCAATTCAAAAATCTACAGTAAATAAAGCTTTAAATTTAGTTTTAAGTTTTGCTAAATAGTTCCTCTGCTCTTTTTTGAAAAGAATTTGCTATTTTATCTAACCCAAATTGAAACGATTTTGTCATAATAATATTTAAAAAATCATTCTTTAATTCAAAATCAACATCAAATGAAACTTCAGTAAAATTATTTTCTTCTTTAAAGTACCACTTATTTTCTAAATGTTTTAATGGACCGTCAAGATTGGTTACATAAATTGAATCTTCTTTTTTATTAAATTTAACGTCACTTTTATAAGTATCTTTAATAGGACCTTTTCCAATTGTTAAATCTGCAACAATTAGTAATAGATCACCCTTCATTTTCTTTTCATAAATTTTTGAATCTAGACAAAATGGAACAAATTGAGGATATTTTTCTATATCAAGAACAAGATCAATTAATTGTTCTTTTTTACATTCAATTAATCTTTTAACTGATGCTTTGGGCATTAGTTTGATTTAATCTATTTTTTTGAAGAACTACAAAATCTTCATCAGCATGATAAGAAGATCTTGTAAGTGGAGATGAAGAAACTAATAAAAATCCTTTTGACTCAGCTATTGATTTTAATTTATCAAATTCTTCGGGTTTATAATATCTATCTAAAGGATGATGTTTTTTAGATGGCTGCAAGTATTGGCCTATAGTCAAAAAATCGACATCAGCTGATCTTAAATCATCCATCACTTGTAAGATTTCATCTTTATTTTCACCTAGACCAACCATTATTCCTGACTTTGTAAATATGTTTTTATTAATTATTTTAACATTCTTTAAAAGTTCAACAGAACCAAAATATCTAGAGCCTGGTCGAACTTGTCTATAAAGTCCTGGCACAGTCTCAATGTTATGATTGAAGACATCTGGAGCTGCTTCAACTACTTTTTTATATGATTCACCTTTTCTTAAAAAGTCAGGAGTTAATACTTCTATAGTTGTTGATGGATTAAGTTTTCTTGTTTCAATTATTACTTTGTAAAAATGTTTAGCACCTCCATCATCAAGATCATCTCTGTCAACAGATGTAATTACAGTATGTTTTAGGTTAAGTTTTTTAACAGCATTAGCAATTTTAAATGGTTCAAATGGATCAAGAGATTTAGGTTTACCTGTTATTACATCACAAAAAGCGCATGCTCTGGTACAAGTTTTTCCCATAATTAAAAAAGTAGCATGTCTTTTGCTCCAGCATTCAGTTATATTTGGACAATTA
>QCPT01000030.1 GCA_003212415.1 Pelagibacteraceae bacterium AG-439-F23 | reverse complement strand
TAATTATGCAATAGCAGTCAATTCTTGGACATCTGGATTAATTTGTGCAGTTGGGGCAATAGACACAAAACCTGGTGATGAAATTATAGTATCTACATGGACAATGTGTGCGTCTGCTACGGCTATATTGCACTGGATGGCTGTTCCAGTATTTGCGGATATAGATAATGAAACATTTAACATAAATCTAAAAACAATAAAAAGATGTTATACAAAAAGAACTAAAGCAATAATTGTCCCAGATATAATGGGCCAATCAGCACAAATTGATGAAATTATGAATTTTGCAAAGAAAAAAAAAATATTTGTTATATCTGATAGCGCCCAAGCGATAGGCATTAAATATAAAAATAAATATGCTGGCACACTAGCTCATATTGGCGGATATAGTTTTAATTACCATAAACCTATAAATTGTGGCGAAGGAGGAATGTTAGTAACAAATTCAAAAAAATTTGCCTTAAAAATGTATTTAATTAGAAATCATGGTGAAGCAGTTGTAAAAAAAATGGGATTTAAAGATATTAAAAATATAATTGGTTACAATTTTAGAATGGGTGAAATTGAAGCATCGATAGCATTAACACAGATGAAAAAACTAAACTCAATTATTAAATATAGACAGACACTAGCCAAAATATTAAATAAAGAATTAACTAAACTGCCATTTCTTGAAATACCAAAAAAATTAAAAAAATCAGGTCACCTATATTATTATTATGCCCTTAAATACACAAATAAAAGAATTCCAAAAAAGAAAATTGTAAACGAATTAAATAAAAGAAAAGTTCCTGTAGAAATGAACTATACAAATTTACATCTCTTGCCAATGTTTCAAAAAAAAATTGCTTATGGAAAATACCCATGGCACCAATCAATTTACAAAGGTTCTGTTAGTTACAAAAAAGGAATTTGTATTAATGCAGAAAATATGAACGAAAAAGAATACATTGGTTTACACATGTATAAATATAATTATAAAAAAATGCATATGAATAATGTAGTTAGAAATTTTAAAATAGTTTGGAAAAAGTTTTTTAATTATACTTCATAGTTAAAAATTGTAATCAAATGATAATAGTGGGCGCAAAAGATCTAGGACCAACAAAATATATATATGAATATATAAAAAACTTAAAAGAAGTTTATTGGATTCAAACAAATAAGAATAGAAATATTATCAAGGGAAAATTTATTTCATCAAAACTTACTAGTATTAAAAAAATACCAGATCTTATAATTACAGGCACATGCATTGGACCAGGACTTGATAAAAAACTAATTATTTATGCTAAAAGAAAAAAAATTAAATGTATATCCATAATTGAACATTGGTCTTTTTTAACTGAGAGATTTAAATATAATGGAAAATATTTATTTCCAGACTACATATTTGTTACAGATAAATTTTCTAAAAATTATTTAATTGAAAAAGTAAATTTTTCACCAAATAAAATTAAAATTATAGGTAATAATTATTTATCAAAATTGAAACCAATTAAAAGCATAGACAAAAAGTATATAAATAAAAAAGAAATCACATTTATTTCTCAACCACATAAAAACCTAGAAAATAAATTATCTAAATATTTAAATATTAAAAACTATTTTGGTTTTAACGAATATGATGTAGTAAAAATTTTAAAATCGAATTTGAATATAAACAAAGAGTTTACTCTAAAAATTAAACTTCATCCCAATGAGAACATAAATAAATATAAATGTATGATTAGTAAAAATGTTAAATTATGCAAACGTAATGTTTCAAAAAAAATAATTATTAATTCATCAAAATTTATAATAGGTATGGACTCTATGCTTCTACTTGAACTATATATTTTAGGAGGAAATGTTATTTCATTAAGACCCGAGTATAAATCAAAGTTTTATGGCGACAGATTTAAACTATTTCCTATAATTAGAGATGAAAAAAAATTGAAAAAAATTTTATTAAATAAAAAAGAAATTAAGAGGAAGAAATTTAGTTTTAAAAAAACAAATATATTTTCTATTTTAGAAAAAATAAAAAAATCATGATAAATATAAGTTATTTAAAAAAAATATATAATTTATGTGGACAATCAAAACTTAAAATCTTTACTATTTTTTTTTACTATTTAATTAGTTCTTTCTTTGATGTAATTGGCATTGCACTAGTTGGATCTTTTGTAACAATTGTTATTAAGCCAGATGTATTAGATAGTAATACTTATTTACAAACATTAGACATTTTCAACATTATACCTTCTGAACTGCCATATATATTAGGAATTTTTATAATTATCTTATTTTTGGTAAAAACTTTTTTAATTATTTTTGTTTATAAACAAATAATTAATTTCAGTTTCAACATTCAATCATCTTTAAGAGAAAAACTTATGAGATCATATTTAAATTTAGATTATGAAGAATATACATCTGTTCAAACATCTAATTACATACAAATGTCTGGAAATATGGTTAAAACATATGGAAGTGTTTTGAATGCTTTTCTACAATCAACTGGAGATTTTATTATTTTTTTCTCTATATCAATTTTTTTAATTTTTATAAATGTAAAAATATATTTAGTATTAATGTTTTCTCTCATAATTTTTTTTATAATTTATAAAAAATTATTTTTAGATAAATTAAAGTTAATTGGAGAGTTGCTAAATAAAAACTATTCAGATTTATACAGAAATATAAGAGAGTTTTTTCAAGGCTTTAAAGAGATTCAAATTCTTAATATTTCAAAATTATTTTCAAATAACGTAAGAATGTCAGCTAAAAACATAGCAAATTATGATAAAAAAAATGCTTTTATAACAATAATGCCAAAATATTTATTGGAGGTTTTTTTTGTCATTTTCATAATAACCATTTTTCTTTTTGCAATCACAAAGCAAGTAGACGAGACCATTATAATATCAACAAGTAGTTTTTTTATAGCTTCTACTATTAGGATTTTACCATCTGTACTTCAATTTATTAGATTAAAATCAACATTTAATTTAGGAATAAATTCAATTAATAAACTTACTGAAGAATTACAAAGATTAAATGATTTTAAATTGGAAAATTCAAAAAATAACTTTTCCAAAACAAATTTTGAAAATATGAAATTAAGCAATGTTAGCTTTAAATATAAAAATTCCAAGAATTATACTCTTAAAAATATTAATTTGATAATTGCAAAGAATAAATTATATGGAATCAAAGGTTCTTCAGGATCAGGAAAAACAACTTTAATAGATTTAATGATGGGCCTTATTAACCCAACAGAAGGTAAAATTCTAATAAACAACAATATCGATTTAAATCAAAAACAATTTGAGATTGCTTACATTTCCCAAAAAACTTTTTTGCTTAATGATACAATATTAAAGAATATTACTTTAAGTGAAAATATTGATGAGATTTCAATTAAAGATTTTGAAAGTGCTTTAAAATTAGCAAATATAAAAGAATTTGTTGAAAAAACTCCAAATAAATATTTATCAAATGTTGGAGAAGATGGTCTAAAAATTTCTGGAGGACAGAGACAGAGAATCGCTTTAGCAAGATCATTTTTTTTTAATAAAGATATTATATTTTTAGATGAGCCAACTAGTGCTTTAGATTTAAAAAATGCAGATGAAATCATGCATCATTTAAACAATTTAAAAGATAAAAAAACAATAATAGTAACTTCTCATTCAAAAAATGTATTAGAAAAATGTGACGAAGTTTTTAATCTTCAAAATGGAACTTTAATCAAAGAATGAAAAAGAGAATAGTAGTCATTGAAGAGTTAAATTTTTTAACA
>QCPT01000029.1 GCA_003212415.1 Pelagibacteraceae bacterium AG-439-F23 | reverse complement strand
TTCCAATTATTAATCCAAAAATTGCCGCGCCTCTTGTAATCCAAGGGAACCAAACAAGGCCCAGCAGAACAACAATAAATTGAAAAGCTATAGAAATTGAAATTCCACTAAAAATAACCATTGCCGGTTTAGCAAACGTTGCTAAGTATAGAGATGCTAAAAAAATTAATAACATAATAATTCTAGCAGCAGCAAGTTCCTTTTCCCAAGTTATATTTTTATTTACATACGCTTTGTATAAATCTCTTGTAATAATACTTCCTGAAGTCATTAACAAAGCTGCAGCTGTCGATTGAAGTGCAGCAATTAAACCAACTGCTAATAAACCAGTTAACCAAAGAGCATGTTTGTCCATTAAATTTATAAGATGGTAAATTATTAATGAATGATCATTATTTGAAATTTCAGGTAACAATCTACTAATTTCTAATCCACTATTATTTATTTCTGCGTTGGCTCCTAATAAACTGGCTCCAATTCCTTGGTAGGTTGTAAAAATGAACAAAAGCAATCCAATTACAACAGCAGATCCCCATACTTGGTAATATGAAAAAACTTTTGGATGTTTTGCTGAATAGCTCCACATAGAAAACGAAGGAGATAAAATTATACCCATGAAAGAAATTGTAAAAGTAAATATCATCATCGCTGTCCAAGGTCCTCCTACTGATTCATTTTTACCTAGTCCGGCCACCCATTGAATTACACCTGGTAATGCAAAATAACCATTGTAATCTCCTCCTCCATAACCATTTGTATTTCCCCAAGAACTAATTTTGGTGGAAGCTATTTTTGATAAAGATTTACCAAATAATTCAAAGTCCCCTATAAAGGAATAAGTTATTAAACCCAAAATAATTATAGTTAAAAAATAAAGCCAAGATTGAACTACACCAACGCTAGTTATAGATTTAAATCCGCCTCTTGTTACATAAAACAGAACAATAGCAGAAATAATCCACATGCCTAATTCTCTTGAAACATATCCTTCAGACAATGTGCTTACCAAATATCCAGTTGCACCAAAAAATACCGCTAAAAGTGGTATTGCTATAAAAAAAGTTACTATTACCGAAATTATTCTAATTGAATCACTTTTGTAATAATCATAATACATTTCACCTGGCGTGATATATCCAAATTTTTTACTCAACATCCATTGACGTTTAAAAAAAAATATACTTCCTAGAGGAACTGTAATTGCAATAAAGGCTGTGCCCACATATTGAAATCCATCATGAAATGTAAGACTTGTTTGAGAAATAACAGTTAATCCTGCAAAGGTAGCTGCTGTTGTGGCAAAGAAAAAAACCCACGAAGAAACACTTTTGTTAGCTAAGTAATATTTTTCTGGATTTTCTGAATTATATCTTGAGCCTCTTACACCCCAAAAAAAACAATATGCGGCGTATAATAGTATAAAAATGAATAACCAAATAGATTTTTCGGACATTTAATCCTTTCAAATCTTACGTACAACGCCTTGGTGCTGACTCACCTCGTTCTTTTTTCATTCTTTCAGCTTCTTCTTGCGCTGCTTTAATTGAATTAAAAGCTTTATCTTCAAATATAATAAAAGGCTTTGCTCTATCAGCATTAAGTTGAGCAACGCACCACTCTTTATTAGGCTTAGTACACATTACCATATAAGCCCCAGGTATAGGTCCATATTTTCTATTATTTAAAGTGAAAAGACTTTTTGCTAGTTCATTAAGTTTATCTTCGTCTAAACTTCCTAAAGCATTTTTCTCTAGCTGATTTAAAGGTGTAACGTTATCAGATCCTAATATACTTTTACCACCTGTGCCTTCTGGTCTTGTAAATTCAGGTTTGTTCATTAAGGAAGTGGACCCTCCTTTAAAAATCCTCTTATTGCATTTTCTAAAATCTTAGAAACATTATTGTTATAATTGTTGTAAGATAAACTTCCACACCACGAAAGAGATCCTGGTGCAAACAAAGCTCCATCGTTTGGAGTTTTATAATAAATCATATCTGCTCTAACCATTGGGTTCTCTGTACCTCCGCCATAATAACCTCTTACGGTGAAATGAATTTCTTCATTAACTTGCATCATTAAATTTGTATGATTTTCTGATCTTGCTAATAAGTAAGCATTGTGTGGCGTTCCAAATTCTAAATCATATCTATCAAGCTCAAGTCCAGCAGCACCTCCTCCAACTAAACCAAAATCTCCAATTACTTCATCATCTCCAACACCGTCAAAAATCCATGAACACTCAGGTCTTTTGCTATCAGGTTCTCTCTTGTAATATGAAGAAACATCAAAACCGTAAGCTGTAAAAGTTAAACCGCAAACTTTAGATGGAATTCTTCCTCTTGCTCTCCACATTCCACCATACTTTCCATCAAATGCATTATTATATTCGCCTGGGTTTGCCGTCCAGGCTCTTGTGCCTGCCTCACCTTTTCTAACTTCAATAATATTTGGATTGTCTGGGTGATATTCACTAATCCAATAAAAACCATCTGAACCTAAATATATCCATCTTCCACCATTCAATTGATAAGACTCGTATGCTGCTAACATTTTCTCTGAACTGTATTCAGGGTGCGATCCAGTCAAAACACATCTATATCGATTTAACATATCAACGCCTTCAATATGTAAATCTTCATCTGTGACAACATCAAAGTCTAAATTTTTTTCTTCCAACCAATCTGTTAAATGAAGGTCAGCATTTAATTGCCATAGCGAAGGTGATAACCAATGTCTATATTTTGGTCTCATATTAAGTATTGGTCTTAGCCTTGATGAAATAGCTACTCCACTACCATCTGAATGTTGTGAATAAGTTGATAATCCATATTCTCTGTGTTCATTTAAATACAAGTCTGATGCTGACATTACTGGAACTTTGCCTGCTAATAATTGCGCAACTACAGAATTTGTTCCCAAGTTATCGTTTGAATAAGCCATATAACTGTTTGAAGGTAATACAAATAAAAGTTTTGAAGTTGTTTTTCCTTTTGGTGGCTTGATAACAAATGGAATAAAATCTTCTGTTTCAGATGAATCTTCACCATTAATTCTCAATCTAGCAGCATATACACCACTTTTTATTAAATCAGGAATTTCATATGTAAAGTCAACCTCCCACCTTGCATCATCAATATCATCATCATGAAAATGTATTGCTCCGTATTCTTCTGGCTTATGATGATAAACCATTTCATCAGCTGTCCAATTATATCCTGTCATTCCTCTACAAGGTAAATTGATTATGAAACCGTTTAGGTGATTTGAGGTAGTATCTATTATGTGAGTAGAAGCAATATTAGTAGTTATGTTTGCATGAAAATCCCATGCACCAATTACTTCTGATCTTAGTTCTGATGTACATCCGCCATATCCTCTTGCTAATGATTCAATTTCTGATTTTGATAAAGCTTTTTTACTTAATCTTGGTCTATCAATCTTACCGTTGTAAGTTAAAGTTTGCTCAGGTAATTCAACTGGTTCTAGTGCTTCCTTATAATGAGCTCCTTGAATATGTCTTCCAGAACGATCATTAAGGGTGCATGCTGCCATTAAAAATGGAGCATCATTTGCTCTTGGTTTTAAATTATTTGTTGCTTCAACAAATGATGTTGTTTCATCTGCGGGATGAAGTAATGACATACCTAAACCACCATTAGTTGGTGTTACACATGGCTCTTGATATAATTTAACTTTACCTGTATCCGCATCATAGCTAGCAGCAACAAGATACCAGACTTTTCTCATTAATTTTTTTTCACTAGACAAGTTCATTACTTGTCCAGCTCCATCTCCTATCATTACTGAAAGGCATCCATTTTCATCCACAAAAAGACCATAACCACTTTTAGTTTTATCATTCCATTTTGTTAAAATACCTTGTTTTCCTTTATCTGGAGTTGTTGGAAATATATATGCCTGCAAAGTAAAACTTGTTGTATTTAATCTATCGTCTTGAGGAATAACTACATATGATCCTCCATGAATTCTTTGGTTTC
>QCPT01000028.1 GCA_003212415.1 Pelagibacteraceae bacterium AG-439-F23 | reverse complement strand
CAGCCATATCGGGAGTTAAATTTTGTCATGAAAATCCTGCTAATGCATTTAACGACAATGTTATTTCAACTTTTAATTTACTAAATATTGCAAAAAAACTTAAAATTAAAAAAGTTCTTATTGCATCTTCGTTTTCAGTAAATAATTTTAAATCAAATCCAAGCTATTATGGGTTTACAAAATATTCGACCGAACAAATGGCCTATTCATTTAGAAAAAATTTTAATATTAATGTTGCAATTTTAAGATTTTCAAATGTTTATGGTTCATATTCTAAACACAAGATTAGTGCCATACATAATTTTATAAAGAGCTCATTAGCAAACAAAGCTCTCAAAATACATGGAACTGGAAAACAGTCGAGAGATTTTATACATGTATCAGAAATAATAGAAAAAATTTTTAATATTATTAAATCTAAAAAATTAAATTTTAAGTATAATTTGAATACAAAAAAAAGAACTAATTTATTAAATATAGTTAATGCTTTGAATTCTATTTCAAATAAGAAAAACAAAATCTTGTTTGTAAAAGCTCCTGTGGGATATGATATTAAACCCGATAAAACATTAAATAAAAAAAAAATAAATAGAAAATTCTATAATTCTTTACAAAATACGTATAGTTGGTATAGCAATAACTTATAATGAAAATTCTTATTTTAGGCGGTGATGGATATCTAGGCTGGCCGACTGCCATGTATTTAGCTGAAAAAGGTAATGAAATTTTTATAGTAGATAACTTTATAAAAAAAAAAATTGAATCAGAATTTGGCATTAAGCCACTCTTTCCAACTAAGACACTTCAAGAAAGAGTAAAAATTTGGAACTCTCAAACGAAAAATAAAATTAAATTTGAGATAGGAGACCTTTTAAATTATAGATTTCTTAATGGAGTGATGGAACAATTTAAACCAAATTGTATTATTCATTATGCTGAACAACCATCGGCACCCTATTCAATGGCAAATAGAGAGAGAGCGGTATTTACACAATATAATAATGTAGTAGGAAATCTAAATTTATTATTTTCAATCAAGAAAAATTGTCCAGAAGTACATTTAATTAAATTAGGCACTTTGGGAGAGTATGGAACACCTAATATTGATATAGAAGAAGGGTGGATTAAAATAAATCATAACGGTCGATCAGATAGATTACTTTTCCCTAAAAAACCAGGTAGCTTTTATCACTTGAGCAAAGTTCACGATAGTGCGAATATTGAATTTGCTTGTAGAATTTGGAACCTAAGATGTACTGATCTTAACCAAGGTGTTGTATATGGTATTACAACTGAAGAAATAAATAAAGATTTTGAAAATTTTTGTACTTCTTTTCACTATGATGGAATTTTCGGAACTATTATTAATAGATTTATTGCACAATTAGTTTGTAAAAAAGACCTTACAGTCTATGGGAAAGGTACTCAAAAGAGAGGCTTTTTAAATATAATGGATACACTCAAGTGTGTAGAAATTGCCACTTTAAATCCACCAAAGCTGGGTGAATTTAGAGTTTTTAATCAATTTACTGAGTTTAGTAGTCTTAACGAATTAGCAAATTTAGTTATAAGTTCTGGTGAAGAAATAGGTTATCATGCAAAAAAAATAAATATAGTTAATCCAAGAATTGAAATGGAAGAGCATTACTACAATCCTAAAAATACAAGTTTATTGTCACTAGGATTAAAACCATTAAAATTAAGCAAAAAAGAAATAATAAAAAACATTAAATTTGTAGAAAAATATAAAAGTAATCTTAATGAAGACTTATTCAAACCTGCTATAAAATGGGATTTAAATGAAAAATCTATTTAAAGTTGCAAAAATTAAACCAACAAACAATTGTCAAAGTAGATGCATTACTTGTAACTACTGGAAAGAAAAATTTGAAAATGAGCTTAAGTTTGAAGAATGGGTTAATTTACTAGGCCAAATAAAAGATTCTGGTGTTTCAGAATTAATGATCACGGGAGGAGAGCCAACTTTATTTAGAAGGCTTGATGAATTAATTAATTTTGCAAAAAAAAAAAATTTTGAAACTATTTCAATTACAACAAATAGTTTATCATTAAATGAGAGAAGAATTGATCTTCTTGTTGAAAATGGAATAAACGAATTTGTGCTTTCTTTAGAAGGTTTAGAAACGCATGATAAAATTAGAGGTGTTAAGGGTAATACATTAAAGGTAATAAGAAATATTGATTATCTAAATAAGATTAATTTTAAAAATATAAAAATTGCTTTTACAATAATGACTGAAAATATACATCAAATTCAAAGTATAATTAAATTCACAAAAGAAAAAGGAATTAAAATCTTATTTAATTTAATAGATGATCAAAATTATTTTTTTAATGATATAGATAAAAACTTAATGCATTTTGAGAAGCAAGAATATTTGAAGAGTCAATTAGAATATATTAAAACAAGCATAAAAGAGTCTCCAAATAATTTTGCAAATGATATAAATTCTATTAGTTATGCGGAAGAGTACTTTAAAGATCCTAAAATGAAAAATACCCCATGTCACTTAGGATATTATGGATATGAAATTGATTCAAATGGTGATTTTTATACTAATTGTTGGGCAATGAAACCCGTAGGAAATGTTAAGAATTCTACAATTAAAGAAATTACAAATAGTTCAAAATTTAAAAATCAAGTAGAAGATATGTTTAATAAGAAGTGTGATGGATGCTCATGTGGCTATATATTGAATTCTAGTATTAATAATCTAAAAGAAAATGAAAAATTAAATACATTTTATTCAGGTTTTTAATGTTTAATAATCTGAAAAAACCTTACGTTATAGCTGAAGTTGGTAGTAATCATAAAGGTAATATAAAAAATTGTTTTAAGGCAATTGATAGTGCAAAAAAAGCAGGAGCTGACTGCGTAAAATTCCAACTTTACGATGAAAAACTATTAGCTCACCCAAAGCTTAGAACATTAAATTATATAAAAAATAATAGTTTCAAATATCAAAGAGATAGATTTCAAAGCCTTAAGTTAAATCTAGAAAAAGTAAAAAAATTATACAAATATAGTAGAAAAAAAAAAATACATTTTTGTGTAACGCCTTTTGACGAAAGTTTTGTAAAAAAATTAAAAAACTTTGTTACTTTTTTCAAGGTTGCATCTGGAGATATAAACTACTTTCCACTTTTAGATGAAATAAAAAAAACAAAAAAAAATGTAATTTTATCAACAGGAATGTGTTCTTATAAAAATATTGAAAATGCATTAAAAAGATTAGATAAAAAAAAAACAGCCTTATTGCATTGCATTGCCTCATATCCTACACCACTTAATTCAGTTAATTTAGAAAATATTAGACATTTAAAAAACAAATTTAAATTAACAACGGGTTTTTCAGACCATACAATAGGTATAGAGGCATCATTTAGTTCAATATTTTTTGGATCTCAAATAATTGAAAAGCACTTTTTACCTTCTAATAAAACAACAAAAGTTGCAGACCAAAAGTTATCAATAACACCAAAACAAATGAAATTATTAACAGATCAAATTAAAAAATTTTTCTGTTTAATAGGGTCAAAAAAAACGAAAATTTTAAAATCAGAAAAATATTTTTCAGTAAACTTAAAAAGAAGTCTTTACTTTGCAAAAAATATGAAAAGAAATCAAATATTAAAAAAAAATGATATAATTTTTTTAAGACCGTTCAATAAAAAAGGCTTACCAATAGAGCTATATAAAAAAATCCTTTCAAAAAAAATTACAAAAGATGTGAAAAAATTTGATCTAATATGCAAAAATCATCTAATTTAAAAAAGCATTATTGTTTAATCTGCAATAACAAACAAAAAACTAAAATTATTACTAATAAAATAAAAGACGACATAAAATGCAGGGTACATTCGTGCCAAAATTGTGGATTTGTCTTTCTTGATAAGGAATTCGTAAATAAAGAACTACATAAAAAATTTTATAAATCTAATTATACACATACTTACGATGAAAAATTTTTTACTAACAAAAATAATATATATAAAAAAATATTTGATTTAATTAAACCGTACGTAAAAGATAAAAATATTTTAGAAATAGGATCAGGTGGAGGGTATATGTATTATTATTTAAAAAAAATTTTAAATAGTTATGAAGCGTTAGAAATCGGAGATGAATTAAGAAAAAATTTTAAAAAAAAAAATTCTGTGAGAGTATATGAAAGTCTTAATAAAATAAAAAAAAAATATGATGTTGTAATTTTAATATCAGTTTTAGAACATGTTAAAGATGTTAATACATTCTTAAGTAAAATAAAAAAGCATATAAAGAAAAATGGAAAAATTATTATTGAAGTTCCTAGTGTAAATGATCCTTTGGTTTCAACATATAAACTTAAATATTATAAAACAAACTATTTTAGAAAAGTACATCTACACTATTTTAATAAAGATACTTTAAATAAAATTTTAAAAAGATCTGGATTAAAAGTTATAAAAAATTTTACTAAGCTTACTTATTCATTTACAAATCATTTGAATTGGCTTTATATGAAAAAAGGTCAAAAAAACTCAAGAAATGCTACAAATATTTCTTTACCAATAAAAATTGATAATAAAATGAAAAATTTATTTTTATTGATTGATAATCTATATAAGAAAGAACTAGAAAAAAGAAATATTGGAGATATTGAACTGGTAGTTTGTGAAACTCAAAAGTAAAAAAATTTTTGCAATTATTGAAGCAAGATCAGGCTCAAAACGATTATTCGGAAAAATTTTAAAAAAACTAGATAAAAAAAATATATTGATTGATTATGCAATTAATAATTTAAAAAAATCAGATTATTTCTCTCTTAAAAATATCATAGTTGCAACAACTAATAACAAAAACAATGATAAATTATGTCGATATCTTATTAAGAAATATCCAACTATTAAAATTTTTCGTGGTTCAGAAAACAATGTATTTGAAAGAATTAAAAGTTGTTCTGAAAAGTATGAGTCAATTTATAACTTACGTTATACAGCGGACAATCCCCTTGTCGATCCATTATTAATAAATAAATTTATAAAATATTATTTTAAAAAAAAATTAGATTACCTTTCTACAAGAACTATGGATCACGCAGTTTCGTGGAAAAAAAAAAGTCAATATCCACAAGGATTATCGATTGAAATTTATAAAAATTCAATGTTAGAAAAAGTAAAGTCAAAAGTTAATAAATCTAATATGGATTACCCAACATGGAATTTTTATTCTGGTTCATTTAATTACAAAATAGATGGTTTTCCGCTAATAAAAGATTACGGTAAGTA
>QCPT01000027.1 GCA_003212415.1 Pelagibacteraceae bacterium AG-439-F23 | reverse complement strand
AATAAAATGGTTTTATGATGGAACTTTAAATGCTTCTGCTAATTGTATTGATAGACATCTAAAAAAAAATAAAGATAAAACAGCAATCATATGGGTTGGCGATGATCCAAAAGTTCAAAAAAAAATATCTTATAAGGAACTTCACAAAGAAGTATCTAAAGCAGCAAATGGATTAAAAGAAATTGGTATTAAAAAAGGCGACAGAGTTACAATTTATCTAACAATGATACCTGAGTTAGCATATACAATGCTTGCTTGTGCTAGAATTGGGGCAATTCATTCAATTATATTTGGAGGATTTTCTCCAGATAGTATTTCTGGAAGAATTAATGATTGTAAATCTGATTATGTAATAACCGCAGATGAAGGTTTAAGAGGTGGAAAAACAATACATCTTAAATCTATTATGGATGAAGCTTTAGTAGATTGTCCAAAAGTAAAGAAATGTGTTGTAGTAAAAAGAACGGGTAACAGAATTAATTGGGATCCTAGTAGAGATGTTTGGTATCATGAAATGATCAAAAATGTTTCTGCTAAATGTGATCCAGAAGAAATGAATGCAGAAGATCCATTATTTATTCTTTATACTTCTGGATCAACAGGAAAACCAAAAGGAGTTTTACATACCACTGGTGGCTATATGGTTTATGCATCAATGACTCATCAATACATATTTAATTATAAACCCAAAGATATTTATTGGTGTACAGCTGATATTGGTTGGGTAACAGGCCATAGTTATATAATTTATGGTCCACTATCTAATGGAGCAACTACTATAATGTTTGAGGGAATCCCAACTTATCCTGATAATTCTAGATGGTGGCAAATCGTTGATAAATATAAAGTAAATATATTTTATACAGCTCCTACAGCAATACGTGCTTTAATGAGAGAGGGAGATAAACCAGTAAAAAAAACATCAAGAAAAACATTAAAATTATTAGGAACCGTTGGAGAACCAATAAACCCAGAAGCTTGGCAGTGGTATTATAAAACTGTTGGAGATTCTAGATGCCCAATTGTTGATACCTGGTGGCAAACAGAAACTGGAGGAATTTTAATTAGCCCACAAACTGGAGCAATAAATTTAAAACCAGGCTCAGCAACAAAACCATTTTATGGGATCAAACCAGTAATTGTTGATCAGTCAGGTAAAGTTTTAAAAGGAGAGGCACAAGGTAGACTTTGTATAGCTCAATCATGGCCTGGGCAGATGAGAACCGTTTATGGGGACCATAAAAGATTTATAGATACATATTTTTCACAATTTGATGGAAAGTATTTTACTGGTGATGGTTGTCGTAGAGATAAGGATGGATACTATTGGATAACAGGTAGAGTTGATGATGTAATTATTGTATCAGGACATAATTTAGGAACTGCAGAAATTGAAAGTGCATTTGTTGCACACCCTAAAGTTGCTGAGGCTGCAGTAGTGGGCTATCCACACGATATAAAAGGAAATGGATTGTATTGCTATGTAACCTTAAATGCAGGAGAAGAACATTCTTTGGATTTAGAAAGAGAATTAAAACTTTGGGTAAGAAAACAGATCGGAGCTATAGCAACTCCTGACCTAATTCAATTTTCTCCGGGACTACCTAAAACAAGATCCGGTAAAATTATGAGAAGAATTTTAAGAAAAATTGCAGCCAATGAGCATGATCAATTAGGAGATACAACTACATTGGCAGACCCTAGTGTTGTAAAAAGTTTAGTTGATAATAGAAAAAATAATTAAATATCTATTAATTTTATAAATTCTTTTTCAATATTTTCCCATTTTAAAATCATAGAATTTAAAACTATTTTTCTATCTAATGTTTTTAGTTCTTTTGCAACCGGTGCCCACTCATATAAGGCTAAAGCACTTTCATTGAATGGCCTTGATTTATAATAATTTTTCCATTCTATTTTTTGTAATCTTTCATCAAAAATTTTCTTACCATTTTCAATTATATTTTCTGGCATCTTATTTTTTAATTCATTATTTAATATTTTTTCATAAATTTTTTTTGCGCAATCTAATTCTTGAAAATTATAAAAAACATTAAGATAAGAAATAGTATAAAAAATAAGATCTTGTAAAGCTATTGTATAAATATTCCATTTTGCTGTGTTGATTGATGATAAAAATATTTCATCATCAAAATGCAAAACATATTTTGTTCCCATTCTTGTTTTTAGATAACTATATAAAGTTACTTGAGACACCCATGCCGATTTATTTTGAATAAAAATTTCTAAATCATCAATATTTTTAATTTTTTTCTTAGGTAAAAAAGCTTTAAACAAAGAAAAAAGGTAAACTTTAAAGTCTTCAAGTTTTATATCTTTAATGTTAAATTTATATTTTAGTGCCATTTATCTAGTATTAGTTGTTATATATTACAAAAACTCATCTAATTGGAGCCATTTTTAAGGTTTCAATCTATTTTATTTTGGGTATGTTATTTTTTTTTAACCTATAGGGAGTATAAAAAATGTCAAAACAATCTCAACACTGGGAAAAAACCAGAGGTTTGCTATTTGTTACTTTAGCAATCTGGTTCGTATTCTCAATTGGCATCTTTTTCTTCGGAGCCGAAATGGAAGCATCTAGCTTTAGACCTCTTGGATATCCTTTATCCTACTACATGACATGTCAAGGATCACTTGGAATTTTTGTAATATTAATTTTTTGGTTTGCAAATAGACAAGAAAAAATAGATGAAGAATTTGGTTTCTCTGAAAAGGAGGATGACTAAATGATAAAAGGAAAATTTATAGATAATTTACCTAAGGTATATGGAATATATACTGGAGGTTTCCTTGCATTTATAATTTTAATGTCGATAGCTGAATCGGCTGGTATGTCGGCAAAATTGATAGGTATCTTTTTTGTTGCATTTACAGTTGGTATTTATGCAATTATTGGCTATCTATCAAGAACACTTCAATTAGATGCGTATTACGTAGCTGGAAGACAAGTTCCAACAGTATTTAATGGAATGGCAACTGCAGCAGACTGGATGTCTGGTGCATCATTCGTTGCTATGGCCGGTGGAATTTACTTTAAAGGCTATGGATATATGGCTTTACTAGTTGGATGGACTGGTGGTTATGTATTAGTTGCATCTTTGCTAGCACCTTATCTTAGAAAATTTGGATGTTATACAGTTCCAGATTTTATAGGAACAAGGTATGGTGGTAACTTAGCTAGAGTATGTGCCGTTATAGTACTAACAGTAGCTTCATTCACTTATGTGACAGCACAGATTAATGCAACAGGAACAATTGCTTCTGTAGCATTAGATATTCCATTTGGAATAGCTGTGTATGTTGGTTTAGCAAGTATATTAATTTGTTCTATGCTGGGCGGAATGAGAGCCGTTACTTGGACACAAGTAGCACAATACATAGTTCTAATTATAGCATACCTGTTACCTGTATTTTGGATAAGCAACAAAATGGGTGCTGGATTCTTTCCACACTTAATGTTGGCAGATGAAGTTGCAAGAATTGCAGATTTGGAAAGTCAATTTGGATTTATCAAAAATTCTGCGGCTGATCTAAAAACAGTACCAAAAGGTTTGGCTGGAATAACTAAAGCACACTCTTCAGTTAATGCTACGCCTTGGGCATTCATTTCATTAGCAGTTTGTATGATGGCTGGAACAGCTTCATTACCGCACGTTATGATGAGATACTTTACAACTCCAAGCGTAAAATCAGCTAGAAGATCAGTAGGTTGGTCATTATTCTTTATATTCCTACTTTATTCTTCTGCGCCGATGTTAGCGACACTATCAAAACTTTCATTGATGGATCCTAACCTTACAACTGGAATTATTGGTAAGTCAATATCTGAAGTTCAAAATATTGATTGGTATCAAAACTGGAACCAAGCAAACTTAATGTTTATAAGCGACTTTAACGGAAATGGAACTCTTGAACTAAATGAGTTTTTCATGGGTGGTAAAGCCGTTGTATTAGCTACTCCAGAAATTGCAGGATTACCTTATGTAATTTCAGGTTTAGTTGCTGCTGGAGGTATGGCAGCTGCCATGAGTACCGCTGATGGTTTAGTTTTAGCAATTGCAAATGCTTTATCTCATGACTTGTACTACAAGATCATTGACCCTAAAGCAGACACTGCAAAAAGATTAATTGTTGCAAGGGTATTACTTGTATTAATTGGTTTTGCTGGAGCAACTATTGCTGCTATGGAGATTCAAGGTATCTTAGGTTCGGTAATCTGGGCTTTTGACTTTGCAATGTCTGGTTTGTTCTTCCCACTTGTATTAGGTGTATGGTGGAAAAGAGCAAATTCACAGGGTGCTGTTGCAGGAATGCTTCTAGGTCTAATTTCTGGTACTGCGTATCTAGTTTGGGTACGTAATGGTGGATCTGGATTCTGGGGCGTTACTCAACTTACATTCGGAATAGTTGGATCATTAGTAAGTTTAGTATCTATGGTTGTTGTTAGTTTAATGACTAAAGCACCGGATGCTGCTACTCAAAAAATGGTTGATGAAGTACGTATACCTAGTGGTAGAACGGTACTTGGTAAACAACATTAAATAATTTTAATTTTAAAGGGGCGAATTTTTTCGCCCCTTTTTATTTTAATTATTTTAAAAAATTCTAATTTTTTATGTCTGCCAATTTTCACCCTCTTGTTTATTTAATAGATTATATAATGGGTGTAATAATGTGGACATTAATTGGAAGAGTAGCAATGAATATCTTCCAAAAAGAAGACTCTGAATTTTTTTTCATGAAAGTTTTTGTTAAATTAACAGATCCATTAATTAATCTATTTAAACCAATAACACCCTCATTCATAATTAAACCTCTAGTACCACTATTCGTAGCTTGGTTTTTTTATATGTTTAGATTTTACCTTATGCCCTATCTATTAGGGTATTCTGTAATGGGAATGCTATCATTTCCTCTAGAAAGTGAAATTGCAATACAAATTTACCAAATTTTTGGTAAAAATTAATTCAAAAAAAAAACAAAAATTGATAGTACTAAACATATCTATCGATGAAAAAAATAAAAATTTCCCCTTCAATTTTATCTGCTGATTTTAGTCAGCTAGGAAAGGAAATTAAAAAATTAGAAGAAGGTGGAGCCGATCTAATTCATGTAGATGTAATGGATGGACATTTTGTTCCTAATTTAACAATTGGGCCACCAGTTATAAAAGCTTTAAGAAAATATACTAAATTACCATTTGATGTACACTTAATGATTTCTCCAGTTCATAAATATATTAAAGATTTTGCAAATGCTGGATCAGATATAATTACAATTCATCCTGAGGCAACAGAAAATTTAAAAGAATCTATTATTCTAATTAGAGAACTAAATAAAAAAATTGGAGTATCATTAAATCCAAATACTGAAATAAATCTTATTGAATCTCAATTAGATAATATAGATTTAGTTTTAATAATGAGTGTTTTTCCGGGATTTGGTGGACAAAAATTTATACCGGAAACCATTAAAAAAATTAAAGATCTAAAAAAAATTAAAGAAGATAATAATTATAGTTTCGATATTGAGGTTGATGGAGGTATTAACTTCTCAAATTCTAAAGATGTAATAAATGCTGGTGCAAATATTTTAGTTTCTGGGACAACAATTTTCAAAGAAAATAACGGGAATATAAAAAAAAATATAGAAACACTAAAATCAGTGTAATATGTTATTGAAAAATTCTATAAGTTTAATAAACGAATTTTTCTCTATTACTCTTAATCA
>QCPT01000026.1 GCA_003212415.1 Pelagibacteraceae bacterium AG-439-F23 | reverse complement strand
AAAAAATTCTTTTAGATTTTGGTGTTGAAGGTAAAATAAAAAAAATTAGCAATGGACCAGTGGTAACTTTAAATGAATTTGAACCTGCGCCAGGTGTCAAAGTTTCAAAAATTATTAATTTATCTGAAGATATAGCAAGAAATACTAGTTCAGAATCTGCAAGAATTGCCACTATACCAGGAAGTAGTTCGGTTGGAATTGAATTACCTAAGTCATTACGAGAAAATGTATATTTAAGTGAAATAATATCTAATAAAGATTTTTCTAAAAAAAATATTAAGCTACCTATAGCTTTGGGGAAAAGTATTTCGGGTTTGCCTATAACTGGTGATTTAAGTTCAATGCCTCACCTTTTGATTGCTGGTACAACAGGTTCAGGGAAATCAGTTTGTATAAATACTATTATTTTATCACTGCTATACAGACATACACCTGAAAAATGTAAGTTTATTTTAATTGATCCAAAAATGTTGGAGCTTTCAACTTATGAAGGAATACCACACTTGTTATGTCCTGTTATAACTGAAGCTAAAAGAGCAGCATCAGTTTTGGGTTGGGTGGTTAAAGAAATGGAAAGTCGATACAGACTTATGACTAGAGTAGGTGTAAGAAATATTGACGGATATAATGAGAAACACAAAGTTTCAATGCCCTATATTGTTGTCATAGTTGATGAAATGTCAGACTTAATGTTAGTAGCAGGAAAAGAAATTGAAAATTATATTCAAAAACTTTCTCAAATGGCAAGAGCTGCAGGAATACATATTATCATGGCTACTCAAAGACCAAGTGTTGATGTAATAACTGGAACTATAAAAGCAAATTTTCCAACTAGAATATCTTTTCAAGTAACATCTAAAATTGATAGTAGAACAATTCTCGGTGAACAAGGTGCAGAACAACTACTTGGCAAAGGTGATATGTTGTTTATGTCATCTGCAAATAGAATTGTTCGAATACACGCTCCATATGTTTCAGAAAACGAAATTGAAAAAATAAATAATTTTTTAAGAAACCAAGCTGAACCTGATTATGTAGATGAAATTTTAAACTACGCAGATGAAAAAGAGGCAACCTCAAATTCTAAAGACAAAGAAAATTTAGATGAATTATATGATACTGCTCTTGAAATAATTAAATCAGAAAGAAAAGCTTCAACTTCTTTTTTACAAAGAAAATTACAAATTGGATACAATAGGGCGGCAAGAATAATTGACCAGATGGAAGTTAATGGGGAAGTCAGCAAAGCTAATCATGTGGGCAAAAGGGAAGTTCTTAAATAATGAGATTTTTTTTATTAATTTTTTTTTTTTTATTCCATAATTCTGTTAATGCATCAATAAAATCTCAAATAATAAAAAATTTTAAATTAACTGAAAATTTAAAATTTAATTTTGTTCAAAAAATAGGAAAAAAATTTGAAAAAGGAGAATGTATAATAGCTTACCCAAAAAAAATCTTTTGCAAATACGAAGATCGTTATAATAAAATATTGGTTTCTAATGGAAAATCATTAGTAATTAATAGCGATAGAAGCAATCAATACTATAGATATCGATTAGATAAAACTCCACTAAATCTTATTTTAGATAAAAACTTTTTAATAAAAAAAATGACAAATTCTGAAAATCAATCAAACTCTTCAAATTATTATTCTTTTAAAATTATTCATGAAAAAAAAACTATTATTATTCATTTTGATAAAGATACCTTAAACTTAATTGGTTGGACAACTAATGATATTTACCAAAATAAAGTAGAAACAAAAATATCAAATGTAGAAAACAACCTAATGATTAATAAAAATATTTTTAAGATACAAAATTATATTAATTAACATTTAAATTTATCGTTTCTGATTTAAATATTTTCATTCCTCTAGCTTGATAATTTTTTAATGCAAATTCGTGGTCTAAAGAGCATGTATGTAGCCAAACTCTTTCAATTCCATCTATAAAAGAATTTTCAATTGTTTTGGATAAAAGAAAACCTCCATATTTTTTTCCATAATGTTCTTTTAAAATCCCAAAGTATGCAATTTCACAATTTTTTTTTTCAAAATCAAAAATTTGTTCACAATACCCAATTAGATTTTCTTTATCTTGCAAAATGTAAGTTTTTAATTTTGGGCTTTCTACATATTGAATCCATTTTTGATCATCCCAAGCTAACCTATCTATCCATCTATGGTTTTTTCCAATTTGTTTGTAAAAAAATTTATTTATTTGAAAATCAGGAGTATCTATAAGCTTTATATTGCAGTATTCATTTGGTTTTTCTGAATAATTTAGATCTTCTAAAGAATTTATTTCTAAATAATTTCTTTCAACTTTTATAATCACAAAACCATTTTGCCGACTTTTTCACCACCAAATAAATGAAAATGTAAATGTGGAACTTCTTGTCCTCCATCTTCGCTTATATTTGCTAGTGCTCTATAGCCTTTGCCCGTATCAACTGAAATTCCAAGTTTTTTAGCCACAGTATTTATACCTTTTAACAATCCAACCATCTCATCAGATGAAGCATTCTGACTAAAATCATCAAGATCTAAGTATTTTCCTTTAGGAATAACTAATGCGTGAATTTTTTTTTGTGGATTTATATCATGAAATGATAATACAAAATCATCTTCATAAATTTTTTTGCAAGGAATTTCTCCTCTTATAATTTTCGCAAAAATATTATTATCATCATAAATCATTTTAAAACCTCTAATTTTTCTATGACTTTAACTATTTTTTTTCCTGTTAAAATAGCATTAACTTTTGCACATTCGTAATATGCATTTGAACTTTCTTCTGCATTTGTTTTCAATAAGAAGCATTTTTTTGTATTTTCAGTATAATAATGTTCAACTAATGAAGGAGGTTCACCTAAAAACATTAGCAATGCAATAACTTCATCTTCTTTTTCTATTCCAGCAGCCTCTTCAATTTTGGCCACCTGATTGGTTGTTCCAATTTCAAAATTTTTGAAAGCTACAAATCCTTTATAAGCAAAGTATACCAGGACTAGTATTGCAATTATTTTAAATATTTTCATTTTTTTCTTTTATTAAGTTCTTCCATTACATCTTCAATTTTAACTTCATTTGCTTCTAAATACATTAATAAATGATAAAAAACATCGGCAGCTTCATGTATTTTATTTGTATCTTTTTCTACAGCTTCTATTAATTCACCTATCTCTTCCAAAACCTTTGCTTTACTAAGTGATTTATCGCTTAACAATTTATTCGTATAAGACCCCTCAATAGGTTTGCTTTTTCTTTCTCTAGCTAATTTAATTAAATCATTAAAAATATTCATAAACTAAAATTAAATTCTAACCGGAATCCCTTTTGAATCCAAATATTCTTTAGCTTCTTTGACAGAATATTTTCCATAGTGAAATATAGATGCTGCTAAAACAGCACTAGCATTTCCTAATTTAATTCCATCTACTAAGTGATCTAGATTGCCTACTCCTCCTGAGGCTATTACTGGTATATTAACTTTAGAGGATATATTTGAAGTTAAATCAATATCAAAACCAATTTGAGTTCCATCTCTATCCATAGAAGTTACTAACAATTCTCCTGCTCCACTATCTTCCATTTTTTTTGCAAATTCTATTGCATCAATTCCTGTATTATTTCTTCCACCGTGAGTAAAAATTTCCCATTTATCTTCATTTTTTTTAGCATCTATTGCAACTACAATGCATTGGGATCCAAATTTTTTAGAACTTTGAACTACAACTTCTGAATTTTGAACTGCGGCAGTATTAATAGAAACTTTATCTGCCCCACAATTTAATAATTTACTTATATCCTCAACACTTCTAACACCTCCTCCAACTGTTAGAGGCACAAAACATTTTTTAGAGGTATCTTTTACAACATCATAAATAGTATCTCTATTTTCATTAGAAGCAGTTATGTCTAAAAAACAAATTTCATCTGCTCCACCATCGCTATAAATTTTAGCTTGTTCAACTGGATCTCCTGCATCCTTCAAATCAACAAAGTTAATACCTTTAACAACACGACCATTCTTAACATCTAAACAAGGTATTATTCTATTTTTAAGCATCTATTTCCTTCGCTAATTCCTCTA
The DNA here is from genome assembly GCA_003212415.1 of Pelagibacteraceae bacterium AG-439-F23. GTDB lineage: Bacteria > Pseudomonadota > Alphaproteobacteria > Pelagibacterales > Pelagibacteraceae > Pelagibacter. The sequence goes on along the minus strand of QCPT01000026.1, from coordinate 3,110 downwards.
ATTTAATATCACCATCATAAATGGCTTTACCAACTATTATACCTTCAATATTATTATTTAATTCTTTTGCTTTTTTAATATCCTCAATTGAAGAAACTCCTCCTGAAATAATTACAGGACAATTAGATTTATCTGCAACTTTTGCTGTTTCTTCAAAATTTGGACTTTTCTTCGTTCCATCTCGATTAATATCTGTATAAATCAACCTGCTTGCTCCAAAATTATTTACTTCTTTTAAAAAATCTAAAGTTAATTTGTTAGAATTCTCTTTCCATCCTGATACTGATAAATATCCATCTTTAGCATCTAAGCCTAAAGCAATCTTATTTGGAAATTTTAGACATGCTTCTTTTAAAAAGTTTTTATCTTTTATGGCTGCGCTTCCTAAAATAACTTTTTCAACTCCAGCATCGGTATATTTTTGAATACTTTCAAAGTTTCTAACACCACCACCTATTTCAATTTTAAGATCAAGTTTACTAACTATTTCCTGAATAATATCTAAATTAACAGTTTCTCCAGTTAAGGCTCCATCTAAATCAACTATGTGTAAATGTTTAAAACCATGATCTTTATATTTGCCAGCTTGATCAACTGGGGACATGTCATATTCTGTTTTATTAGCAAAGTCTCCTTTGACTAACCTTACACACTTTTTGTCTTTTATATCTATTGCAGGAAATATTTTCATTTTATAAATTTATAAAATTATGAATTATTTTAAGTCCAATTTTATCACTCTTTTCAGGGTGAAATTGAGTCCCAAATAGATTTTCCTTTTCAACAGAACAAACAATATTTGATGAATAATCTATTGTTGCTGAAATTACATTTTTATCCTCCGGAATAAATTCATAGCTATGTACAAAATACATATGAGAATTATTTTCTATATCTTTAAAAATCTTACTATCTTTAATAATATTTATTTCATTCCAGCCAATGTGGGGAAGTTTATATTTCCCGTTTTGATTATCAATTTTAGATACCTTGCCAGATATCCAACCTAGTCCTCTTGTTTGTGTTTCCTCATACCCAACATCTGCAAACATTTGTAAACCAACACAAATGCCAAGGAGAGGTTTTTTATTATTAATTGCGAACTCTTTAAGAGTATCCACTAAACCATTAATGCTGTTTAATGCATCAATACAACTCTTGAACGAACCCTGCCCCGGCAAAACTACTTTATCGCTAGATTTAATCTTATTTAAATCTGAAGTTACTTCGATATTTACTTTGTCTTTAGCAACTTCCTTAAAGGAGTTTATTACGGAGCTAATATTGCCCGAGTTATAGTCAACAATTGTGACGTTCATTAAACTTATAAAGAACCTTTTGTAGAAGGAATTGTATTTTTATTCCTTGGATCCATCTCTAATGCAGCTCTTAATGATCTTGCTAATCCTTTAAAGCAAGATTCAATTATATGGTGGCTGTTATCACCATAAATATTTTCAACGTGTAAAGTAATTCCTGCAGCTTGTGAAAATGCTTGGAACCATTCTTTAAACAACTCTGTATCCATTTCCCCAAGCTTTTCTACTTTAAGCTTAACATTCCAAATTAAATAAGGTCTGTTAGACACATCTATTGCAACTCTAGTTAATGTTTCATCCATTGGTATCATTGCATGTGCATATCTTTTTATTCCAACAAATTTCTTTGACGCTTTTTTTAAACACTCTCCAATAGCAATTCCTGTATCTTCTGTTGTATGGTGAAGGTCTATGTGAGTATCACCTTTTGCCTTAAGATTTATATCCATAGACGAATGCTTAGATAATTGTTCAAGCATATGATTTAAAAAACCTATGCCAGTTTCAATTTTGTATTTACCTTTGCCATCAATATTTAAATCAACATTGATGTTGGTTTCTTTGGTTTTCCTGCTTATTTTTGCTTTTCTCTTCATAATTTAAAAAAGGTATATATCTAATATTGAATAATGGCAATAATACCTGGTCTGGTCTTGAACTATTCAATTTAGTATCCATTTATAGCCTATGACAACAATTGTATTAGTTAGAAAGAATAATGACGTAGTAGTTGCTAGTGATGGACAGGTTAGCATGGGAAATACAGTAATTAAAAAAACAGCAAACAAAGTTCGTAAAATTGAGAAAAGAAATGTGATCGCGGGTTTTGCTGGGTCAACAGCTGATGCACTAACTCTTTTTGAAAGATTGGAATCAAAATTAGAAAAACATGCTGGCAACCTTACAAGAGCAGCTGTTGAATTAGCCAAAGATTGGAGAACAGATAAATATTTAAGAAGATTGGAAGCTTTAATGGCAATCGGTGATAAAGAAAAAAGTTTTATTATTTCAGGAACTGGAGATGTTTTAGAACCAGAGGGAGATGTTATTGGTATCGGATCTGGTGGGAATTATGCATTAGCCTCTGCTAAAGTTTTAATGGACACTGATTTGTCAGCAGAAGAAATTGCAAAAAAAGCTATTAAAGTAGCATCTGAAATATGCGTTTTTACAAATGAAAATATTAGCATAGAAAAAATTTAAATTATGAAAAAATCAAACGTAACATCTTTCCCGAAGGAAAAAGTTTCAAGTGAAAATAAAAATGTTCAGAATTCTCTTTCACCAAGAGAAATTGTATCTGAACTAGATAGATTTGTTGTTGGTCAAAATAAAGCAAAAAGAGCTGTTGCAATAGCGCTAAGAAATAGATGGAGAAGACAAGCTCTTACAGGTGATATGAAAGATGAAGTTCTTCCAAAAAATATACTTATGATTGGACCAACTGGAGTTGGTAAAACAGAAATTTCAAGAAGACTTTCAAAACTAGCTGAAGCTCCTTTTGTAAAAGTAGAAGCAACTAGATTTACTGAAGTTGGATATGTAGGTAGAGACGTTGAACAAATTATTAGAGATCTTTTAGAAATTGCTATAGCAATGGAAAAGGTCAAAAAAAGAAAAGAAGTTCATGCCCAAGCACAAAAATTAGCTGAAGAGAGAGTTTTGGACGCTTTAGTTGGTAACAAAGCAAGTGTAGCAACAAGAGAGAGCTTTAGAAAAAGATTAAGAGATGGGGATTTAGATGAGAATGAAATAGAAATAGCTATAAACGATTCTGGAAGCCAGATGCCA
>QCPT01000025.1 GCA_003212415.1 Pelagibacteraceae bacterium AG-439-F23 | reverse complement strand
TAAATACATCCATAGAAATGCCTATAAAATTATCCATTGATGCAGGAAATGCTAAATTTTCTGAAAAAATGGAAAATAAGCTTTCCTCTATTGACCTAATTTCTGACTTCAAAATAGAAATGTTTAATAATAAAGAAATTATCTATAAAATAAATTTTAATGGTAATCCAAATAAACTATTAAATATTATGTCTTTATATGATTTTAAAGTAGATACCTCAAGAGAGATTTGGAAAGTAAAATGAGAGAATTAAATCAACTATTATTAGATTTTGGTTTAAAAAAAAATTTTAATGATCACGATTATTATGTATCCGATAGCAATTATTTTGCATTCAATCTTATTGATAAATGGCCAAAATGGGAAAAAAGAATTTTGAATATAAGCGGTGAAAGATTTTGTGGAAAAACTCATTTAGCTAATATTTTTAAATCAAAAACTTCAGCACTTTTTTTAAATGAAAATGAGGTAAATGATGATGTTTTTAAAAAAATTAAATTACATGAAAGTATTATAGTTGATGGATTTTCAAACATTATTGATGAAAAATTAACTTACTCAATTTTAAATTTAGTTGATCAAGATAGCAAGTATTTGCTAATTAATTCCGAAACTCCACTAGGTGAAATGAATTTTCAGCTTCCAGATCTAGCTTCTAGATCTAAAAATTTATTACATGCTAAAATTCAACCTCCTAATGATGATTTAATTTTTGCAATTATTCTAAAGAATTTCTCTGATCGTCAAATTAAATTAGAAAAGAAAATAATAGAATTTATAATTAATAGAATAGATAGATCCTATGGCAAAATATCTGAATTTATATATAAGATTGATGAGTTTAGTTTAAAAAAGAAAAAACCAATAAATTTAAAAACAATAAAAGAGATTTTGTAAAATTGAAAAAATATAGAACTAATAATTGTAATGAGTTAAACTTAACTCACAAAGGAAAACAAATAATTTTATCTGGTTGGATAAATAAAAAAAGAGACCATGGAAATTTATTATTTATAGATTTAAGAGATAATTATGGATTAACCCAATGCGTTATTGATAAAAGTAATTCTATTTTTAAGGATATAGAAAAATTACCTCTAGAAACTGTTGTAAAAATTGAAGGTGTAGTTGTTGAGCGAACAAAAGAAACAATAAATCTCAATATATCAACAGGACAAATTGAAGTTTCAATAAATACTTTTGAAATATTAGGAGCGACAAAGGAATTACCTATGCCGGTCTTTTCTGATCAAGAGTATGCAGAAGAAATAAGACTTAAATATAGATTTTTAGATTTGAGAAGAAAAAAGATTCATCAGAATATAATTTTAAGATCAAAAATAATATCATTTATAAGACTAGAAATGGAAAAATTAGGTTTCTTAGAATTTCAAACTCCTATTCTAACTTCCTCAAGCCCTGAAGGAGCAAGAGACTTTTTAGTGCCAAGTAGATTAAATCCAGGAAAATTTTACGCTTTACCACAAGCGCCACAACAATTTAAACAACTAATTATGGTTTCAGGATTTGATAAATATTTTCAAATAGCACCTTGTTTTAGAGATGAAGATGCTAGAGCCGATAGAAGTCCAGGTGAATTTTATCAATTAGATGTAGAAATGTCTTTTGTAGAACAAGAAGATGTTTTTGAAGTATTCGAGAAATTGTTTTTAAAAGTTTTCACAAAATTTTCAAATAAGAAAATTCTACAAAATAAATTCCCTAAAATTACTTATTCAGATGCCATGTTAAAATATGGAACTGATAAACCAGATTTAAGAAATCCATTAATAATATCGGATTTAACAGAAATTTTCCAAAGAGATGATGTTAAATTTGATATATTTAAAAAGCTTGTTAATTCAGGTTCTTTGGTAAGATGTTTAATAACAAAAAATACAAAAGATAAACCAAGAAGTTTTTTTGATGGATTAGATAGTTGGGCAAAAGAACAAGGGTCATCTGGATTAGCATATTTTACAATTGAAAAAAATGACAAAATTACCGGCAAAGGTCCAGTAGGAAAATTTTTCTCTCAAGAATCTATAATGGAAATAATGAAAATTACTAATGCCGAAATAGGAGATACAGTATTTTTTTCTTGTGGAAAAAAAAATGATGTAGAAAAGATTTTAAATCTAGCAAGAACAAAGTTAGCTGAAGAATTAAAATTAATTGATAATAATTTCTTTTCTTTTTGTTGGATAGTGGATTATCCAATGTTTGAAAAAGATGAATTAACCAAAAAAATAAAATTTAGCCACAACCCTTTTTCAATGCCGCAAGGAGATATTAAAAATCTTGATTTTTCGGACCCTTTATCCATGAAGGCATACCAGTATGATATTGTATGTAATGGAATAGAGCTTTCATCTGGAGCGATAAGAAATCATATTCCAGAACTGATGTATAAATTATTCGAAATTGCAGGTTATTCAAAAATTAATGTTGATGAAAAATTTAGTGGTATGATAAATGCTTTAAGTTATGGAGCCCCACCCCATGGAGGACTAGCACCAGGAATTGATAGAATAGTTATGCTGCTAGCTAATGAAAAGAATATTAGAGAAGTTACAATGTTTCCCATGAATCAAAATGCCCAAGATTTAATGATGAATGCTCCATCAAATGTTAATGATGAGCAATTAAAAGAATTAAACCTATCGATTAAAAAAAAAAATTAGTTATTTTTTTCCCTTAAGATTTATTCTAATATCTGAAAGATCAACAAGTTTTCTTTTGTAGTCACTTCTGACAAAACCCTTACTTGTAATATCTTTTACTAGTTTTAAGAATTGATTTTGGTTTTCTAGATTATCTTCCGAAGCATTTTCTTCTGATTTTTCAACTCCACCTATTGAAGGTGTATGAGCTAAATCTTCTCTATTGAGATAGGAAATAGCAAGTTCTCTAAATATGTAATCTAGTATAGATGTAGCACTTAAAATTCTATCATTTCCATAAACTTTTCCCGAAGGTTCAAATTTAGTATCAACATACGCATTAACAAATTCGTCAAGTGGAACCCCATATTGTAAACCTAACGAAATAGCTATTGCAAAATTATTCATTAAAGCTTTAACCAATTCTCCTTCTTTGCTAGTATCAATAAAAATTTCACCTATTTTTCCATCTTCATATTCTCCAGTATGAAGATATACTTTATGATTACCTATTGAAGCTTTTTGAATATAGCCTTTTCTTCTATCGGGCATGCTAAATCTTTTTCCTAAATTTTCTTTAACATTTCCTAAAATATTATCATTTAATTTTACTGTTTTGTTTGCGGAATTATTTGAAATAACTTTCCCCTTTTGATTTTCAATAATTTCAACCTTTTTATTATCTGTTTTATCAAGGTTTTTTGTTTTTCTGTTATCTAGTTTCATATCTAGAATTTCAAATTTACCATCTTCTTGTTTTTCTAAATTTTTAAGATTATTTTCGCTTATATCGTCTAAGTAATGACTTACTTTAATGTTACAGGTATAATATGTTTCAACTAAATATTTTGCCATTATCTTTTTTGTTTATAATTTGAATCTTTAATAAATTATTTATATACAAATTTAATTTTTTAATCTAATTTATTTTTTACAATTTTAAATTGAAATAAAAAATAATTTTTATGTTGACAATTTTTAAAGAAATCTTCACTTGGTGGAATCAGCAAACCATAGGAACTAGAATTCAAACATTTTTTTATGGAAAATATGTTGGTAAAGATGAAGAAGGAAATAAATACTACCAAAGCAATTCAGGAAAAAGATGGGTTATTTATAAAAGTGAAATTGAAGCTTCTAAGATACCAGAGGAATGGTATTCGTGGATGCATCATATGAATAACAAAATAGAAAATTCGCATAATTTGAAAAAATATAAGTGGCAAAAGCAACATTTACCTAATCAAACAGGCACTGAAAATTCATATCATCCAAAAAAAAATAAAAATGCACTTAAAAAAAAATATAATTCTTGGCAAAGCTAATTTAATTTTTTGTATACTTTTTATTTTTCAATTATTTAGCTTCGATGTTTATTCAGAAAAAGTCCAAATAAATGAAAAATTTGCAGAACTAAACATTTTAGACAAGGTAAGCTCAAAAACTTCTAATATCAAAGTTAAGATAGGAGAAGACTTTACTTTCCAAAATTTGTTAATCAACGTTTTAAAATGTAGAAACTCAAGATTTGACGATAATCCTGAAGTTACGGCATATATGCAAGTAAAAGACTTGAAATCTAAAAATAATAATAAAGTTTATATATTTAATGGGTGGACATTTGCCTCTAGTCCTTCAATTAGGCCTTTTGATCATCCAGTTTACGATATATGGCTTAAAAAATGTTATAGTTAGATAATTTTTTCATTATCTAGCCAAGCTACATTGAAATCAGAAGAAACAAATTTTTTATGATCAAGAAGTTTTTTATGTAAATCAATTGTTGTTTTAATGCCTTCGATTACAAATTCATCCAATGATCTTTTCATACGTTGGATTGCTTCAGTTCTATTTCTTCCGTGACAAATTAATTTGCAAATCATACTATCATAATATGGTGTCACTTTGTAACCTTGGTATATTGAACCGTCTACTCTAGTTCTGAATCCAGAAGGTTGATGACACATTCCAATTATACCAGGAGATGGCTGAAAGTTTTTACTGGCATCTTCTGCGTTAATTCTACATTCAATAGCATGTCCTCTTGGTTTAATATCTTCTTGTTTTAAAGAAGTTTCTCCATTGAAAGCAATATTAATTTGTTCTTTTATAATGTCTATTCCTGTAACAACTTCTGTGACTGGATGTTCAACCTGTACTCTTGTATTCATTTCTAAAAAATAAAATTTATTATTCTCGTAAATAAACTCTACTGTTCCTGCGCCTTCATAGCCTATTTGGCTGACCATTTTTACCGTTTTTTCAAATAAATCTTTTCTCAATTCATCTGTCAAAATAGGACTTGGGGTTTCTTCAATTAGTTTCTGATGTCTTCTTTGAACCGAGCAATCTCTTTCATGCAAGTGAATAGTTCTATTTTTTCCGGATAAAATTTGAACTTCTATATGCCTTGGATTTTGGAAAAATTTTTCAATATAGACTTCGTCATTACCAAAAAATTTTTTTGCCTCTGATCTTGCTGTTAAAAATAAATTTTCAAATTCTTCTTCTTTATTTACTATTTTCATGCCTTTGCCACCTCCACCACCTGCAGCTTTTATAAGAATTGGAAAACCTATACTTCTTATTATTTGTTTAGCCTCATTTATATCTGAAATTCCTCCCTCGGAACCTTCGATAACTGGCAATCCATATTTTTTAGCAATTAGTTTAGCTTGGATTTTATCACCCATCATTTTTATTAATTTAGATGATGGTCCAATAAACTTAATTTTATAATCTTCCAAGATTTTTGCGAATTCGGCATTTTCAGATAAAAAACCATATCCTGGGTGAACTGCATCAGCATTAGTTAATTCAATTGCAGACATTATTGCTGGTATATTTAAATAGCTATTAGCTGGCTGATGTGTTCCAACACATACACTTTCATCTGCCAATCTTACATGCATACTATTTTTATCCACATCAGAGTGAATAGCAACTGTTGGGATGCCCCATTCTTTACATGCTCTCAATATTCTAACCGCAATTTCACCTCGATTAGCGATTAATATTTTATTAAACATTACTCAAGGATTATAAGTTTTTGACCAAATTCAATTGGTTGGCCATCTTCTACAGAAATTTCTTTAATAGTTCCATCCGAAGTTGAAGGAATATGATTCATAGTTTTCATAGCTTCTACTATCATAATGGTATCACCCTTTTTTATTTTTTTTCCTACTTCCACGAATTTTTTTCCACCAGGTTCAGGAGCAAGATAAGCAGTACCTACTATAGGACTTTTTACAACTGTTCCCAATATTTCAATTTCATCTACTAAAGATTCTTCTTTACTGTCTATTTCAATTCCTTTTATTGATTTTTTTAGATCTTCTAAAGATTGTATAAGTTTTAATATTATTTTTTTATCAATTTCCATTTTCTAATAACTTTTGCATTGAATTTATGGCTAAAATATAACCGTCTGTACCAAGTCCAAAAATACCTCCAGTTGCAATATCACTTATTAATGATTTATGTCTAAAATCTTCTCTTTTATAAATATTTGATATGTGAAGCTCTATAATTGGTTTTTTAAAAATACTTAACGAGTCCCTGATAGCCACTGAAGTGTGAGTGTATCCTCCTGCATTAATAATTATTCCATCATAACTGTTTCTAGCCTCTTGTATGACATTTACTATTTCACCTTCCACATTTGATTGTTTAAGTTCTACATTTATTTTTAATTCTTTGGCTCTATTTAGACAAATCTCCTTTAAAAAATTATAATCTTTTTTTCCATATTGTGATTGTTCTCTTTCACCTAATAGATTAAGATTTGGTCCATTGATAATTAGTATTTTGTTCACAAAAACCTTATATTCTATGAGAAAAAAAAATAAAATAAAAATTACGGTTAATGGCAAACAAATGACTGTAAATTTAAAATATTCGATAAAAAATCTAATCGATAAGTTAAAATTACCAATTAATAAGGTTGCTATTGAGTTAAATAGGGAAATTGTAAATAAGAAAAGAATAAGTAAAATTATTTTAAAGACTGGAGACAAGATTGAAATTGTTAATTTTATTGGAGGAGGTTAATGAAAAAAAAAGATCAGTTTATAGTTGGTAAAAATAAATTCTCTTCTAGATTAATCGTAGGAACTGGCAAATATAAGAATATGTCAGAATGCGCAAAAGCTATAAAAATTTCTGGAGCAGACCTAGTAACTGTTGCGGTCAGAAGAGTAAATATATTTGATAAGTCAAAACCACTATTAATGGATTATATAGATCCAAAAAAAATTACCTATTTGCCAAATACAGCAGGATGTTTTACTTCTAATGAAGCTTTAAGAACTTTAAGGCTTGCCAGAGAAATTGGAGGGTGGAAATTAGTAAAACTAGAAGTTTTAGGAGATAAAAAAAATTTATTTCCAGATGCAATCGAAACTTTAAAATCTACTGAGATTTTAACTAAAGAAGGATTTAAAGTTATGGTTTATTGCAATGATGATCCTCTAATGGCAAAGAGATTAGAAAATGCAGGTGCTTGTGCCATAATGCCTTTAGCAGCACCAATTGGATCTGGATTGGGTATCCAAAATAAAATAAATTTAACAATAATTAGGTCTCAAACAAAACTGCCACTAATTGTTGATGCAGGAATAGGTCAAGCATCAGATGCTGTTATTGCTATGGAGTTAGGTTGTGATGGAGTTTTAATAAATACAGCAATTGCGAAAGCAAAGAAACCATTTGAAATGGCCGAGTCAATGAAGTTTGCTGTAATTTCTGGAAGAAAATCTTTTCTTTCAGGAAGAATACAACCTAATTTACTTGGTTCTCCCTCAAC
>QCPT01000024.1 GCA_003212415.1 Pelagibacteraceae bacterium AG-439-F23 | reverse complement strand
AATAATCAGGTAATTGGAAAAATATTATATGTTAAAAGTTCATTTAAAATTCCTTTAAATGACAAAAATAATTTTCGTTTCAAAAATAAGCTTGGAGGTGGAGCATTAAATGATGTGGGTTTCTATCCAATATCAATTATGTTTACTTTATTTGACTCAAAGAGAATAAAAATTTTAAAATCAAAAATAAAAAAAAATAATAATTTAGATATAAATGGTAAGATAAGTGCAAAAAATGAAAATAAAATACTTTTTGAACTTGATTGGGGTTTTAAAAGTTCATATCAAAATAATATTAAAATTTTTGGCACAGATGGAGTTGTGGAAGTTAATTTTATATATTCAAAAAGTATAAAACAAAATGGAACAATAAAAATTTTTAAAACTAAAAAAAGTTTAATTAATGTTCCTAATGCCAACCAAATCAACTTGGCATTTAATGAAATGTTAAGTGCAAAAAAAAGCTTTTTCAATAAAAGGTATAAATTAAGTCTTCAAGTTATTAATATAATTGAAAAATTAAAAAAAAAAAATAGTTTTACTTTTCTTTATTGATTTTTAAAACACCAATAAATGCCTCTTGTGGTATTTCAACTCTACCAAATTGTTTAGCTCTTGCTTTTCCTTTTTTTTGTTTTTCTAAAAGTTTTCTTTTTCTATCTGTGGCACCACCACCATGTATTTTAGTTAATACATCTTTTTTAAAGCCTTTTATCGTTTCTCTTGCAATAATTTTACCACCAATTGCTGCTTGTATTGGTATCATAAAATTATGTCTTGGTATTAAATCTTTCAATTTTTCGCAAACTTCTCTACCAGTTGATTGAGCAAAATCTTTATGGATCATCATGGATAAAGCATCAACAGGTTCTCCATTAACAAGAATGCCCATTTTTACTAGATCTCCTTCTCTGTGTTCTACTATTTCGTAATCAAAGCTGGCATATCCACTAGTCATAGATTTTAACCTATCATTAAAATCGAAAACTACCTCATTTAATGGTAATTCATAATTTAATATAGCTCTATTTCCAGAATAACTTAGATTCGTCTGAATACCCCTTTTGCCTTGACACATTTTAATTATTGATCCTAGGTATTGATCAGGTGTGATAACAGTAGCTTTTATCCATGGCTCTTCTATCAATTTTATAAGTGTTGGATCTGGTAAACTTGAAGGGTTTTGTAAATCTTCAACTTTTCCATTATTTCTATGAATTTTATAAACAACACCAGGTGTTGTTGTTAACAAATTAATATCAAATTCTCTTTCGAGTCTTTCGGTTACTATTTCTAGATGTAACAAACCTAAAAATCCACATCTAAATCCCAAACCTAAAGCTGATGAAGATTCTGCCTCATAAGAAAAGCTTGAATCATTTAATTGAAGTTTTGCCAAACCATCCTTTAGTTTTTGGTATTCAGAGCTATCAACAGGAAATAAGCCACAAAATACAACTGGTTTGCTAGGTTTAAAGCCTGGCAATGCCTCCGTCAAAGGACTACTTGCATCACAAATTGTATCGCCGACTTTAGTATCTGATAATACTTTTATACCAGTTGTTATAAAGCCAATTTCTCCAGCATTAAGTTTGTTAATATCTTTTGGTTTGGGAGTAAAAATACCAACTTTCTCTACAAAATATTCTTGATTAGTGGACATCATTTTAACTTTCATGTTTTTAGAAATTTTTCCATCTATAACTCTAACTAAAATTACAACACCCAAATATGTATCATACCAACTGTCTACTAATAAACATTTCAATTTTTCATCTTTTTCACCTTTTGGTCCAGGTAAAAAATTAATAATTTGTTCCAAAATTTCATCTATACCTTCTCCAGTTTTTCCTGAGCAAGGAACAGCACTAGAAGTATCAATACCAATTACATCCTCTATTTGTTTACTAGTTCTATCTATATCTGATGCTGCTAAATCTATTTTATTTAAGACTGGTATTATTTCATGATTAATGTCTAAGGCTTGATAGACATTTGCTAATGTTTGCGCCTCTACACCTTGAGTGCTATCAACAATTAAAATTGAACCTTCACATGCATATAAAGATCGACTTACTTCATAACTAAAATCTACATGACCTGGGGTATCTATAATATTTAAAATATAATTTTTTCCATCTTTGGCTTTATAATTTAATTTAACTGTTTGAGCTTTAATTGTTATCCCTCTTTCTCTTTCAATATCCATTGAATCTAGTACTTGAGCTTTCATCTCTCTATCGGTTAAACCTCCGCACTTATGAATTATTCTATCTGCAATTGTTGATTTTCCATGATCTATATGAGCAATAATTGCAAAATTTCTAATGTTCTCGATTGTGTTCGACATTTTTACGATCTAATTTTTGCGCCGGATTTTGATTCAACGGTAGATACAATTAAGCCATTAATTTTTTCAAGATCGCTATCATCCAATGTTTTCTCTGATGATTGAATAGTAACATTCAAAGCTATTGACTTTTTATTAGAAGGAATGTTCTCACCCTCATAAACATCAAATACTTTTACTGACTTAATTAAATTTTTATCAATTGAAGTAATGATTTCTATTAAATCTTGAGCTTTTATATTTTTATCAACAATAAAGGCAAAATCTCTCTCTGATTTTTGATAATCAGAGTATTCAAAGTTAGACTTACTATCTTTTAACTTTAATTTATTATCTTTTAGGTGATCTAAATATATTTCAAAATTTACTAATGCCTCAGTATTAATATCTAGTTTTTTTATAATATTTGGATGAATTTCTCCAAAATATGCAACAGGTTCTATATCGTCTTTGTCTAAATAAATTGAGCCAGACTTTCCAGGATGGTAATATGATGGAGATTTGTCTCTAATAAAAAAATCATTTTTGTCATATCCTGCTTCATTTAACGTTTGAATAGCATCTTTTTTTGCATCAAAAACATCAACTAATCTCTCTTTTTCATTCCAACTCAGTCTAGATATCTTTCCAGATTTTATAGCTCCTATAACAGTTAATTGTTGTCCAGGTTGGTTACCTTTAAAAATTGGACCTATTTCAAAAAGAGAAATATCTTTAAATCCTCTATCTAAATTCTTTTTTAGGTAAAACATTAAATTTGGGAGAATAGAATTTCTTAAAACATCTAAATCTGAACTAATTGGATTTATAATTTTAACTTCATCTTTATTCTCTTTAAATAATTGATTAATTTTAGAGTCTGTGAATGACCAAGTGACAGTCTCATAATATCCTTTCGATGCAACAGAACGCTGAATGAAATGGAAAATTTTTTTTTGTTTGTTTAATGTATCTTTAATTTTTATTTTCTCAGGTTCTAAAATCTTTATATTATTATATCCTTTAATTCTTACTATCTCTTCTACAATATCAATTGGTTGTGTTATGTCAGGTCTCCAAGTGGGTATTTTCAATTCTAATTCTTGTTTTTTTTTAGATATTTCAAAACCTAAATCAGTTAAAATTTTTACAATATCTTGATCTTTTATTTTAAAACCAGCTATTTTTTCAAATAGAGAAAGTTTAAATTTAATTTTATTTATTATATCTTTTTCAGTTTTTTGAACATCAAATTTACTAATTTTACCTCCACAAATTTCAGTAATTAACTGTGCTGCTCTAATTAAACCTGTCTCGATAGATTTTGGATCTATTCCCCTTTCAAATCTAAACTTTGCATCTGTATCTAGGTTTAATAATTTTGAAGTTTTTCTTATAGATCTCGGAATAAAATATGCAGACTCTAAAAGAATATTTTTAGTATTAAATTCAGTTCCTGAACGTGTACCTCCAATTATACCACCTAAGCCTAACACGCCTGACTTGTCAGATATAACGCACATGTCATCATCAAGTTTGTATTCCTTGCTATCAAGAGCTTCAAAAGTTTCACCTTTTTTAGAATTTCTCACAATAATTTCTTTATCAATTTTATCTGCATCGTAAGCATGAAGAGGCCTATTTAAATCAAACATTACATAATTAGTTATATCAACTATTGCTGAGATTGGTTTCTGACCAATAGACTCGATTTTATCTTTTAACCACTTTGGACTTGCTTTATTTGTAACACTTTTAATCAAACAACTACCAAATATAGTGCAGCCTTGATTTTTATCTTTGGTAATTGAAACTTTAATATTTTGAGAGCCGTCCTTTTTTAATTTTTTTTATTTGAAATATTTTTTAATTTACCAACTCCGGCAGCGGCAAGGTCTCTGGCCACACCTCTAACACCTAAACAATCGGGACGATTGGGTGTTATTGATAAATTAACTACTTTTTCAATATTATTTTTAAAAAAATTTTTTCCTATTTGATCGGAGTATTTTGCTTGTTTAAGCTCAGTTATACCTTCACTTTCATTAGACAAATTTAATTCAGACTCAGAACATAACATTCCATATGAAGCAACTCCCCTAATTTTACTTGCTGTAAGTTTCATTTTATTTTTTTGGTATTATTGAGCCTGGACCAGCGTAGACTGTTAAAAGATCTTTTTTTTGCATTTGGTGCACCACATACAACTTTAACTGTATTTTTTTCACCTATATCAACATCACATACACGAAGTCTGTCAGCATTTGGGTGCTGTTCAGAATTTATAATTTTTGCAACTTTAAAACTATCAAGTTCAGAGTTAATATTTTCAAAGCTCTCTACTTCAAGTCCAACATCTGTTAGCTTTTCAATGATTTTATTATCTTTATATTTTGTATCTAAATGTTCCTTAAGCCAACCTATAGTGAATTTCATCTGCTAAGGCCTCTATAGTTTGATGGTACATCCAATGGATCAAACCCAAAATGTTTAAGCCATCTATAGTCTGTCTCAAAAAAAGCTCTTAAATCGTTTATCCCATATTTAAGCATTCCAAGTCTATCAATGCCAATACCAAAAGCATAACCTTGGTATTTATCTGGATTAACATTTACATTTTTAAGAACATTTGGATGTACCATTCCACATCCTAGAATTTCTAACCATTTATTGCCTTCACCAATAACTATTTTTCCGTCTTTCAATTCATAGCCAATATCTACTTCAGCAGATGGTTCCGTAAAAGGAAAATGGCTTGGTCTAAATCTCATTTGTATTTTATCAACTTCAAAAAATTCTTTTATAAAGTAATTCAAGCAACCTTTTAAATGACCCATGTTTATATCTCTATCGATATGGAGTCCCTCAACTTGGTGGAACATTGGGGAGTGAGTTTGATCACTGTCAGATCTGTATGTTCTTCCTGGAGCAATTATTTTAAAAGGTGGCTTACCTTTTAACATGGTTCTTACTTGGACTGGAGAAGTATGAGTTCTTAAGAGTAACTGTTTTTTATTATCTAGATAAAAAGTATCATGCATATCTCTCGCTGGATGATTATCTGGAGTATTTAATGCAGTAAAATTATAATGTTGATTCTCAACATCTGGTCCTTCTTCAACGCTAAATCCAATTTCCGAAAAGATTGATGATATTTCATCAATTACTTGAGAAACTGGGTGAATTTTTCCTTGATGAATATCTCTCTCAGGCAAAGTTACATCTACTTTTTCATTTTCGATCTTAGAATTAATTTCTTTAGTTTCAATTTCTTGGATTTTGCTATTTATTTTTTCTTGTAATTCATTTTTTATAAAATTTAAATCTGATGCAAAATTTTTTTCTGTCTTCTGATTGCATCGAGCCAAGTTTTTTGAATGAATTAGAAATTACACCATTTTTACCAAATAGTTCTGTTTTAATTTGATTCACATTCTCTAAGTTTAAATTGCCACTTAGTTTATCTAAATATTCATCTTTGATTTTTTTTAATATCAGACATATTTGTAGATTATTTGTTAACTTCAGAAAAACAATAGTGAAGATTAATTTAGTGCTGCTTGAGCCTTTTTAACTATAGTTTTAAATGCTTCAGGATTGTCATAGGCAATTTCTGCAAGTATTTTTCTGTCTATTTTTATGCCTGATTTGCTTAAACCATTAATAAATTTTGAATAAGTTAACCCTTCAGATCTTACTCCCGCATTAATCCTTTGAATCCATAAAGATTTAAATTCTCTTTTTTTATTTCTTCTATCTCTATAAGCATATTGCATAGCTTTTTCCATTGCTTGTCTAGCTACTCTTATAGTATTTTTTCTTCTTCCCCATTGGCCTTTAACTGCCTTAAGAACCTTTTTGTGTTTCGCTCTGCTTGTTACACCTCTTTTTACCCTAGCCATCTTACCCTCTTAAACTGTACGGCATATATGACTTAACAATTTTCCCATCTTGTTTTGCCATTACCGTTGTTCCTCTTTGTTTTCTAATTTGTGAATTTGTTCTTTTAATCATACCATGTCTTTTTCCTGCTTGTGCAGTTATAACTTTTCCCTTTGCTGAAATCTTAAATCTTTTTTTTGCTGAACTTTTTGTTTTTAATTTAGGCATAATTTTCACGGGGTTATACAAATATTAATATTAATTTACAACTAGAATTATGAGCTATAAAGGCTGAATTACCATAATCATTTGTTTACCATCAAACTTTGGTTGCAACTCTACTCTTCCAATTTGCTGCATATCTTGTTTTATTTTTTCCATTAAATCGCTACCAAGACTTGAATGTTGTAATTCTCTTCCTTTAAACCTTATTGTAAACTTAACTTTATCTCCTTTTGCTATGAATTTTTGAGCATTTTTAATTTTAAAATTATAATCATGAATTTCAGTGACTGGCCTTAATTTAATTTCTTTTAATTCAATTTTTTTTTGTTTTTTTTTAGCTTTATTTGCTTTCTTCTGAGCATCATATTTGTACTTACCCATATCCATAATTTTACAAACTGGAGGTTTGGTATTTGGTGCTATTTCGATTAAATCTAAACCAACATCCTTTGCTCGATTTATTGCATCATTCAAATTTAATATTCCAAGATTTTGCCCATCACTTCCAATAACTTGTACATCTGATGAAGTGATTCTGTTATTTGACCTAGGTCCCTTAGGTTTGGTTCTTCTTTGAAAATAGTTATTTTTAAAATCTGCCACTTAGATTGAAGGTGCTTTGTTAAAAGCAGAATATTGTTTTATAAATTCTTTTAAATCCATATTTTCATGTTTAGTTGAATCCAATCTTCTAATAGTTACTGAGTTAGTGTCAACTTCTTTTTTTCCGCAAATTAATAACATTGGTACTTTTGATAAAGAATGATCTCTTATTTTATAGTTTAAATTATGATTCTTAAGATCTACTTCGGCTGATATTCCTGATTTTTTCAGTTGTTCATAAACATTTTTTGCATACTCATCGAAGTCATTTGAAACAGGAATGACTACTGATTGAAGTGGAGTTATCCAAAAGGGTAATTTACCTGAATAATTTTCAATTAATATTCCAATAAACCTTTCTAATGAACCAAATAATGCCCTATGAAGCATGACCGGAATTTTTTTATTTCCATCTTTGTCAACGTAAGAAGCTCCAAGTCTTCCGGGTAAATTTAAATCTACTTGTAATGTTCCACATTGCCAATCTCTTCCAATTGCATCCATTAGAACAAATTCTATTTTCGGTCCATAAAAAGCTCCCTCTCCTTTATTAATTGAATATTCTAATTTGGACTCTTTAATCGCTTCTAATAACGCAGCTTCAGCTTTATCCCAAACACTATCATCACCAACTCGTAAATCAGGTCGATCTGAGTATTTTAAAATGACATTCTCAAATCCTAAATCTTTGTAAATTTCTAATATTAAATTTGTAACTGATAAACATTCTTCAGTTATTTGATCTTCAGTACAAAAAATATGTGCATCATCTTGTGTAAAAGCTCTTACTCTTAATAAGCCATGAAGAGCTCCTGAGGGTTCGTAGCGATGGACTTTTCCAAACTCAGACATTTTTAATGGTAAATCTCTATAACTTTTTAAACCTTGATTGAAAACTTGAACACACCCAGGACAATTCATGGGTTTAATTGCAAATACTTTTTCATCAGGTGTAGTTGAAGTATACATGTTTGCTCCAAACTTTTCCCAATGACCAGATTTTTCCCATAAAGTTCTATCTAATATTTCAGGAGTATTAATTTCTTTATATCCTGCCTGATCCTGCTTCATTCTCATATAAGAAACTAATTTTTGAAATAAATTCCAGCCTTTTTCATGCCAAAAAACTGAACCAGGACTTTCCTCTCTGAAATGAAACAAATCCATCTCCTTGCCTAATTTTCTATGATCTCTTTTTTCTGCTTCTTCTATTCTAAGCAAGTAGTCATCTAACTCCTTTTGTGTTGACCAACTAGTTCCATAAACTCTTTGCAACATTTCATTATTAGAGTCACCTCTCCAGTAAGCTCCTGATACTTTTGTCAATTTAAAAAATTTTCCAACTTTTCCTGTTGAGCTTAAGTGTGGTCCTCTACAAAGGTCATGCCATTTCCCATGAAAATATATAGAAACTTCTTCTCCTTCTGGTATTGAATTAATAATTTCAGCCTTATAAATTTCTCCATTTTTCTTAAAGTGTTCAATTGCATCATTTCTCTTCCAAACTTCTCTGTAAGTTTTTTCATTTCTATCTACAATTTCTTTCATTTTATTTTCAATCTTTTCTAGATCTTCTTTTGTGAATGGATCTTTTCTAGCAAAATCATAGTAAAAACCATCCTCAATTACTGGCCCAATAGTTACTTGAGTTCCAGGAAATAATTCTTGAACTGCCATAGCCAATATATGAGCAGTATCATGCCTAATTGTTTCCAATCCTTCTTTATCTTTTGAAGTAAATATTTTTACTGCTGAATCTTTTTTAATTTTAAAATCTAAATCTCTTAATTGTCCATCTACGCTCACAATCAATGCTTGTTTAGAAAGTGATTTACTAATTTTTTCTGCAATTTCAAAGCCAGTTATGCTATCTGAAAAACTTAGTTTTTTTCCATCAGGTAATGTTATATTGAGCATTTAATTAATTAGTTTTTTGTACTCTGAATAAGTAGAAAAACACATTTTTTCAACATTAAATTTATTTATTATGTTTTTTCGACCTTCAGTACCCATTTGATTTAGCGTACTTTCGTCTAAATTTAGTAATTCAATAATTTTTTTCGACATATCGTCTGAATTACCTGCTTCAAATAAAATTCCAGTTTTGTTATCAATAATAGTCTCTTTTGATCCGCCAATATTGCTGGCTAAAATCGGTTTCTGCATTGATTGAGCTTCAACCGAAACCCTTCCAAAAGCTTC
>QCPT01000023.1 GCA_003212415.1 Pelagibacteraceae bacterium AG-439-F23 | reverse complement strand
CGCCTTTTTTGAGTTTTTAAAAACCCCCTTCTTCAAGTGAAATTCAACAGTATTTGCATTTGCATTTTTTTTATATTTGTTTGTTTTTAGATCAAAATCAGCATACTTTTGATGACCAGCTGCCATATTTAGAATATTGATTAATTTTTGGTCATAAAAAAGTGTATTTTCTAATAATGGCCAATCATTTAATCTATGATCAATTCCATTTATATATCCCTTGCATATTGCATGACCGGTAACATAAGAAACTATACTTTTTCCCACTGATGCACTAGTAAACTGAGTATCGTTATTATACAAAATTCCCAGTCGATCTTTTGGTGATATTTCGTCTATTGTAATTTTATTATCTTCATAGAGTAAATAACTGAGCAAAGCTGTTTTTTGCATATGTTTTTTGATGTATTTTGAAATTTTATCATCTCTTAATTCTGTGGTAAATTTATAGGGATTATTTGATCCTATAGAACCAGCACGGTCATATCCATTTTCTACATCCAAGTATCTAAATAAATAATAAAGCAAAGTATCTTTATTTGGCTTTGTGCCCCAAGGTATTTCTGGCGATTTAAAAAATTTAATATCTAAATTATTTTCTAATTTGATTTCATCGCACTTATTGTAATACCATAAGTGAGAGTATCGTTTTTCTTCTTTGCAAATTGCAGGTACTTTAACATTATTTACGTAATCGTAATGACCATTTTTAGATAGCCATTCGTTAAATTCATCTAAAAAACTATCATTTGCAAAACTAATATTGCTCCACAATAAACCCAGAACCACGATCTTTAAAATTTTTTTCATCATTTAAATTTTGAAATTGCAATCTTATTCCAATTATAATTGGTATGAATTGAATTAATTGTCACAATTCTTCCTTTCTCAAAATCAATTATAATTGATTGACCTGAAGCTCCTTCCATACCCATTACAGCTCTATCTTTTGATACTGGGTAATCAGTATAAAATTGTCCAGCATAACTTTTTGCATAAAAAAAAGAGCCATTATCATCTTTATGTTTGTCGTTTTTAGGTATTCTATTTTTATAAATAGTTTTTAAATATTTTCCTGTACAAGTATCATTTTGCCAATCATCTAACATTGCTTTAGCTATTCTAAGATAATCATATCTTGAGGCATTAAAAGAATATCTTATAGCTCCATCATTTTTTTCATCTACTTTGTATTTGCCTTGAACACTACGTGAATGCATTACTTTAAAACTAACTGGATTTTCTACTTTTGCTTTTGAGATAAAAATTTTATCTAATAGTTTTTGAAAATTTTCTCCTGATTTAAATGAAACATAATTAATAAGTATATTGCTAACAATGTTGCTATAATTATACTTGCTTTTGCTTTTTTTACCTTTTGTATTTTTAAAAATACCTTTTTCCATATGAAATTTAACGGTATTCCTATTTGGATTTTTGCTCCATTTTTTACCGCCTTTAGTAAGATCAATTTTAGAATATTTTTGATCTCCAGCAGCCATATTTAAAAGATCAATTAATTTTTGATCATGATAAAGAGAATTTTCAATTAATGGCCAGTCATTTAGTCTTGTGTCCACACTATCAATATAACCTTCACAAATTGCATTACCTATAACATAAGAAGTTATACTTTTACCCATGGAAGCACTAGTCCAAGCTGTATTGTTATCAAAAATTATTCCAAATCTTGATTTTGGAGTTATTTCATCAACTACAATTTTACCATCTTCATACAAAAGATAGCTTAACATTCCTGTTTCTTGAATTTCTTTTTTTACATCCTTGTCTTCTCTTAAGTCAGATTCAAATTTGTAGGGTTGTTTTGAGCCTTTTGAACCTAAACTTTTAAATCCTTGGTCGTCATCATGGTTTACATAACCATAATACAACATTGTCTCAAAATTTGGCTTGCCATCCCAAGGTATATTATTTCTATCTTTGTAAAATTTTATCTTTAGTTTATTATTTAATATCCATGTTCCGCCTGGCCTATCTAGACACTCGGCTTCTATCCATTTTTTGCTCATTCTTTTTTCTTCTTTACAGATATTTATTACCAATCCCTCAACACCGTATTCTTTAAGTTTACGTTCATTATTTTCTAAAAAATCTTGAAAATCTCCTAGATAACCTTTGTCAGCAAACACATTGTTGAAACAAAATATAGATAAGACAACTATTAAAAACTTTTTCATTAATTACGGCCTTTTAATTTTTATTTACTAATTAATGTTGTCCCTTGATTTACAAGTCAGCACAACCAGACTTGATAATTATTTAATGCTATCAATATTTGAAATGTTTTCCAATGAGTTATTTAGCTCATTTAAATTTTCTCTCTTAGAAATTGAAAACACTAAAACTAGTAATAATACCACTAATGGTAACGGAATAAGCATAATAGCAGATATGTTTTGATGAATTAAGAACATATATACTAGAATAAATAATATAGATCTTACTAGTACGTTTAATTTAAACACAGATATTATTGCTAATGAGTGGATAATTAAGTTCTTAAAACTCATCTTTGAAGGTCCAAAATATCTTGGTCCTCTAATTGATGGAACGGTAGATCTTTCTTTTTCTAACTTTGTTAAAGCTCCTGAAAAACTACTCCAGGTAGATTTATCATTTATCATTTTTTCAACAGTTGATTTTGGAAGACAAGTATAATTGCCAAATTTTATAGAATGTCCAGTAAATGCAAATGTTAAGATCTTGTGAACGCTATAGCAAAATTTAAACAATAAACTTTCGGATCGTTTTACTCTTTCGCCTACAATTGGTTTATCTGAAGTATAATTCAAATATTCTACAAAATTCTTTATTTCTTCTGGTCTATCTTCGCCATCTCCATCCATAGGAATTACATAGTCAAATTCTTCTTTTTCAAATATATGTTTCAATCCTGTTGCGATACATCTTGCATGACCTCTATTTTCTTTCATGTTAATAATTTTAATGGACTGTAAATTTTCAGTATTTAAAGAGCTTATTGATTGTTGCTCTGAAGATGCATCATTTACAATTATCACTGAAAACTGGCACCCTAAACCTGAAATACTAGAATTGATCTCTTCTAATAACTTAGATGCTGACTGCCAATCATTATAAATAGGAACTAAAATTATTATTTTCATTAAGACACCGATTTAATTAATCTAAATAAAGTGGCAAAAAAACCATATCCAGAAAATTCTATTGCTGCAACAATTACAACAATTAATAATATTTTTTTCCATTTTTCACTAATTTGAAATTTCATTTAATCATCTTTGTAAATTACTTTAAAATCTTCTTTTTCAGTGCAAAAATAATGTAACCAAATAGAAATATAAGTATAAATCGCAACCACAAACATTGATTGTGATCCTGTTGCAACTGCAAAAGCAAAAGGAATACCAATTCCAAAAACATACATCGCATTTGGTGACCATTTAAATATACCTCTTTTTTCAAAAGGTATGTCTTTATATTTTGAATCGAAATGATCTGCTCCTGCGGCTCTTAAAAATCCAAAATATTTTTTTACAGAATACATTGTGTAAGCACCAGGAATAAATAAAATGATTGATAAAATCCAAGCTAACAAACCAGGTTTGTATAAAGATCCATAATCAATAAAACATAATACTAACGCTGAAAGTCTTGAAATTATTAAAATAAAAAAAATAATTACATATCCTTTAAACCCGATTGTATTACTTATTGACCGCCAACATAGTTCTGATCTCCAACAAATCCACACATAAACCTGATGAATGATAGGAACCGACATCGCAATCATAAACCAGTTTAAAACACTAATTCCAAGAAAAGCACTAGTATTTCCTTCAAGACTAACCATTTGGGCTCCTACATAAAACAAAAGAATTGTTCCTCCCAAATGCCAGATTTGATGTCTAAAAAAAAAATTTAATTTATTTTCAATCATTTGTATTTTACGCACTCTAAATCTTCATTGCATATAAAGATATTATTCTTATCATAAATCCACTTGGGTCTCTCTTCTAGGTGATATGATAAATTACCAGCAATC
Source organism: Pelagibacteraceae bacterium AG-439-F23 (assembly GCA_003212415.1). Taxonomy (GTDB): domain Bacteria; phylum Pseudomonadota; class Alphaproteobacteria; order Pelagibacterales; family Pelagibacteraceae; genus Pelagibacter. The sequence continues at coordinate 5,760 of QCPT01000023.1, read as the reverse complement.
CATTCATTGCCTTTAACAAAAGCTATTTCACCAGAAACTTGGGTTTGTTTTTCATAAAACAATTTAGCCTTTTCAGCTTCTTTCTTTCCCGGGTAATCAGTCCTCTTATCTGTTTTAGAAATTGAAACATAGGCATATGCAAATGGTGAAAATATAAATAAAATTATAAATACTGTGAAAAAATTTTTCAATTTATTTAAATTAATTTGAGATTGAAAAATATAAATTACCAAAATACCAGAGAATAAATAAAACGGTGTCATCCACATTGTTCTAATCTTAACTCCCAAAATCGTTGAAGTTAAAAACACTAAAGCTATAGGAACAATGTTCACTGCTAATAAAAATAGTAATTTATTGTCTTTACAATTAATTTTAGATTTAAATTTATTGACTAAAAATAATAACATTAAAAAGAAAGGAATTAATATTCCAATTTGTTTTCCTAAAAATATTAAAGGGTGTTTAATATGATTTAAAATATCAAGATCTTCTGCGCCTGTTCTATGAAGGCCATAAGTTATAGTTACATAATTATTTTCTGTTAACCAAATTAAATGGGGCAACAAAACTATAAAAAATGGAATTAAAGAAATCAATGGTTTAAAATTAAATTTAAACTTATTTTTATAAATGTTCAAAATAAATTTATGGGACATCGTTGTTTTTATTTAAACGGTAAATATAAAGTAGATAAAAATGAATATTCTAAAAAATCGAAAAAAAAAGGATTTGAATATATTGCAATAGTGAAAAATAAATTAGACGATAAGGTTTTAATTAAAGTTAGAACAGACAGTAAAGAGCAAGCTATTGAAGAGGCTATGAAAAAATGTACTGAAAAGAATAAAAATGGATGCTATGTTCATTATTCAAGCCAGGTAGCTTTTGGTCAATAATTATGAAAAAACTTTTAGGAATTTTAGTTCTTTATTTAGTTAGTTGCAGCATTGCTTTTGCTGATGCAGAGAAAGTACTAAAAGAAATAAAAAAAAATAAAGATATAGCTCAAGGTTATAATAAAGTTAAAGAATACGATAAAAAAAATAATTGGAGAATAACCCCAAAACAAATATTAAAGTCAGATAAAACATCGAGAAAACATATTCTTAAAATTGTAAATAAAAGTGATGGAAATCCAGTAAGATTTGGAAACCAATCATTAAAATTTGAAGTTAGAGATGGAGATACATGGGGATGGGATAAAAAAAATGATAGAGAAAGAGTAGAACTAATAATATGTTGTTTTGAAAAAAAAACACATTGGAATACTTGGTCAATATATTTACCAGAGGATTTTCCGATAATATTTCCAACTAAAGTAGCAATGGGACAATTCCATGGTTCTGGAGATAATCCCCCTGAATTTATGTTTCAAAATCAATATGATAAATATAATAAATCAAAATCAGGAGGTTATTGGGTAACTCCTGCTGAAAGTATTAGCGATCATATTTCGAAAAAACTTTTAGATCAAAAAGATATGCTAGGAAAATGGAATGATATATTGATAAATGCCAAATGGACTCATAAAGATGATGGTTTCTTTAAAATATGGATAAATGGAAAATTAACTTATGAACACAGAGGAAAAACTCATTTAAAAGGTGAAGAAATAGAACATCAACTTGGAATTTATAGATCATATGTATCCAGATCTCCCGGTCCAGACCCTACACAAATTGTTTTTTATGATGAGTTAAGATTTGCAAAGTCATGTAAAAAACTAAAACTCAAAGATCTAGGATATTCTTGTAAAGAAATTGAAAATCAGATTTTGAAATGAAAAAATTTTTAATTTTATCAATAATATTTGTTCTATTTATTTTCAATAATTCTTTTTCAGAAAAAATAGATGTTATAAAAAAAATAAAATTACCAAAAGATGTTGCAAGTGGTTATGAAAATCCATGGAGTTTAAGTTGTACTTGGACCGAAGATGGTAAGTGTATGACACCCAAATATGCTTTAGAAGTTGTAAACAAAAAAGACAACCACCCAGTAAGGCTTGGAAAAAAATCTATTAGAATGGAATTAAGAAAAGGTGATTGTCATCAAAAAAGAAAAGGTTCTTACAACGATTGCAAGGCTACCCCACCTGCTGAAAGACATGAGCTTACAAATAGAAATGACATACTGGGCAAGAAATGGCACACATATTCAATTTTTTTACCTAAAGATACACCAACTATAAACTCTGAATGGATTACTATGGGTCAATTTCATGTCATAAACGGCAATGCACCGCCAGTTAATCTAGATTTAGAAAAAAAACATTTTTTACTAGTGACCAGATTTTTTTGTGTGAATAAGAAAAATTGTAATTCACATCATTTACAAAATAGAAGGATAAAAATTTTAGATAGTGATCAGTTATTTGGAAAATGGAATGATTTTATTTTTAATGCTAATTGGACCAGTGATGCAAAAAAAGGATACTTTAAATTATGGGCAAATGGAAAATTGGTTTATCATTTTAAAGGCAGAACAATAGCACCAGAAGATGCCGCAATACATCAGCTGGGAATTTATAGGGGTGCAGCTAAATCATCAGGTGAAGCAAATCATGTTGTATATTACGATGAAATAAAAACAGCTCAATCTTGCAAACGTGTTAAATTGAAAAAACTAGGATATTCTTGCAAAGACTTAGAAAGTCAAAAATTAGAAAAAATACACACGATCAAATAGTAGCTTTTATCGTTGGTAAACAATGAAAATCAGACGTATCTATCCTTGAGTAGTGCTGTCTTTTTGAGTTCCATCTTTTTTGAACCCCAGCACTTGCAAGACTTAAAGTTGATCTGCCATATCTGTAATTAGTATTATCAATAGATTTCATTAAACATTTTATTTTCTCATCTTTCTCAGTAGAAAAAAGATTTTTATCATTAGTGGCTTCCGATAAGCCAGATAATAAAACTCCTGCTTTTTGATAACGATAACCATTTTTAAAAATACTTTCTAAAGCTATTAAAGCAGTCTTAACAATTTCAATACTATCATTTGTTGCAATTGGAAAATCAATTGTTTTTGAATTTGAATAATATCCAAAACGACTTTGAAATGGACTGGTTCTTATAAAAACAGTAATTGATTTTGCTGTTAAAGATTCTGATCTAATTTTTTCAGAAGCATTTAAACAATAACCTGCAACAGCTTCTTTTAATTCTTGATATTTTTCTACTCTTTGACCAAAGGAACGTGACACTACACAACTTTTTCTTTTTGATTTTGTTTTTTCTATATCAATACAAGAAATGCCTCTAAGTTCCATTGCAGTTCTTGATCCTAAAACATTTGAACTTTTTTTAATCCAAGTGTTTGATTTATTCTTTAATTGTTTAGCATTATAAATTCCATTTTTATGATAAAATTTTGTTAGTTGTTTGCCTACTCCCCAAACATCATTGATATCAACTTTTTCTAACAATGGATCTATATTTTCAACTCCAATAAAACTTGTAATACCGGATTGTTTTTTCTTTGCAATATGGTTTGCAACTTTGCTTAATGTTTTGGTTTTAGCAATACCAATACTAGTAGGGATGCCTGTCCACTGTAATACAGTTGCTCTAATTTCTTGTGCAACTTTTTCAACTTCACTATCAGGAAAATTTGACAAATCTATAAATGCTTCATCAATTGAATAAACTTCTATATCAGAATTAAATCTTTTAAGAGTTCGCATTACTCTTCTAGATAAATCTCCATATAAAGAATAGTTTGATGAAAAAACATGAACATTATTTTTGATGATTATATCTTTTGCTTTAAAATAAGGTTCACCCATTTTAATTCCTAAAGCTTTTGCTTCATTAGATCTTGAAACAATACAACCATCATTATTGGATAAAACAACAACAGGTTTTTTTCTTATTTTAGGATTGAATAATCTTTCACAAGAAACGTAAAAAGAATTACAATCTATTAATGCTATTTTCTTAGTATACTGAATGGATGACATAAGTTACAACTCCCCAGATAAAAATATCCGCTTCTTCGTTAATTAAAATTTGATCTTCAAAGTTTTTAGATCCAGATGTTAAAAATTGTTTGTCTTTATCTTGAACAAAGCTCTTAACAACTAGTTCATCATGAACGTTTGCAATAACTGTTGAAAAGTTTTTTGGTTTTAAGCTCTTATCAACGACCAATAGATCGCCATCATTAATACCAACATCCACCATTGATTTTCCCTGAACTCTTATGATGAAGGTTGCTGGAACATTTTTGATTAAATGGACATTTAAATCGATATCTTCTTCGATATAGTCCGTGGCAGGCGATGGAAAACCCGCGCCAGCTTTATGTAAGTAATATGGTACTGTTAGCTTCATAAATGTTCTTATTTTGTTCTCATTAATATACAAGTTGTTCAATAGTGTCAATCAGGTTGTATTTTGAGTCTGGAAGTGAATCAAAAGTGAATCAAAACGTGAACATTGAAACCACATTTTGTGCTATTGTGGATAACTTTAACCAGAGATAGTTTAAACATCATATTAAATATGAAAAAAGTTCTGTCAATCGTGGCTCTTGGGTTAATTATAGCCTTTAAAGCTATGGCTTATGAAGAAACAAACTACCAGGTAGTAGAGACAAAAGAATTTTATGAAATCAGAAAATATTCTGATCGTTTAGCCGTTGAAACATCAACCTCTAATCAAAATAGCGGTTTTAGAAAATTATTTAATTATATTTCTGGCAATAACCAAATGAATGAAAAAATTAAAATGACAACACCAGTGACCGAAGTAGAAAAAAAAGGAAACATGACCATGCAATTTTATCTGCCATCAAAATTTAATAAAGATAATGTTCCAGACCCATCAAGATCAGATGTAGAAATAGTCAACATTGAAGGTGGTTACTTTGCGGTAATAAGATATTCAGGAAGATCATCTGATAAAAACTTTATTAAGCATAAAGACATTTTAGAAAATGAGTTAAAAAAAGATGATATATCAATTTTGGGACCACCAATTAGAGCAACTTATAACGGACCTTTCACACTACCTATGTTAAGAAGAAATGAAGTTATGTTTGAAATTAATATAAAAACTTAAGGAGATATAAATGAAAAAATTAACATGCCACTGTGGAAAAATAGAAGCAGAAGTTAATGTTCCTGAAAAAGGATTTGAAAAAATTATGCGTTGTAATTGTTCTATTTGCAAAAGAAAAGGATATATCATTGGAGTGATTGGACCCGATGATTTTAAACTTGTTAAAGGAGAAGAACACTTAAAACTTTATCAATTTTATACAAATGCTGCTAAACATTACTTTTGCTCAAATTGCGGTATTCACACTCACAACAGACCGAGAAGCAATCCAAAGATATACGGTGTAAACATTGCTTGCATTGAAGGTATTAAACCACTTGAAATAAAAGATGTTCCAGTAAATGATGGAGAAAATCATCCACTGGATCAAAAAAAATAGTAAAAGTGTTAACCGTTATTGATTGTTATAGAAAAGTTAATAACGAATGCTTTAAATTTATAAGATCACAAGAAACTCCAAAAGAAAAATTTAAAAATAAAGAGAAGATGATCAAATCTTTTCTAATTCCAATTAGTTTTTGGATTGTGCAAAAGGTAAAAAAGAAAAGACCTTACATAGTTGGACTTTCAGGTGGCCAAGGATCAGGAAAAACAACTATCAGTTCAATAATATCAATTATCTTAAGAAAATATTTTAAATTAAATGTTTTTGTAATTTCAATTGATGATTTTTACAAAACAAGAAAAGAAA
>QCPT01000022.1 GCA_003212415.1 Pelagibacteraceae bacterium AG-439-F23 | reverse complement strand
TGTATATAGTTGCCTTTTTTATTTTTTTTTATTAAATATGACAAATTCATTAAACCCCAGTTTTCAAGTTTTATTATATTTCCATCATTTTTTTCTACTATTTTTGAATATTTTTCTTGCAACTGTTTAAGTTGAGAGGGGCTAATGTCTTGTCTCGCGACAATTGTATGTTCGTATAAGTTCATATTTAATCTTTTAAAAATGAGAGGATATACTATTATAAAAATTTAATTACAATACAAAAAATACTAAATTTATTAATATTTTCTATGTTTTCTGTTTTATTTCCGGGCCAAGGTTCTCAAACAGTAGGAATGGGAAAAAAACTTTATGAAAAATTTGATTATGTAAAATCACTTTTCAAACAAGCCGATGATATTCTTCAAAAACCAATAAGCAAAATAATCCTAGAAGGACCAAAGGATATAATTGACCAAACTGAAAATACTCAACCGTCAATATTTTTAATTAGCTATAGTATCTACGAAGTAATAAAAAAAGAGACCTCTTTTAATTTGAATGAAGCAAAATTTTTCGCAGGACATTCTCTGGGCGAATACTCTGCTTTGGCATGCTCAGGTTCTTTAACTTTTGAACAAACTATTAAACTTTTACAAAGTAGAGGAAAATATATGCAGTCAGCCGTTCCAAAAGGTCAAGGTGGAATGTTGGCAGTCTTAGGTTCTGAGATAAAAATAATAAATGATATTATTATTAATAATAAAGAAAAATTTAAATGTTACGTTGCTAACGATAACTCCATAGGACAAGTTGTAGTAAGTGGCAATATAAATGATTTACACATGTTTTCTGATGAGCTAAAAAAAAATAAAATAAAAAATATTAAATTGCCTGTAAGTGCACCTTTTCATTGTGAATTAATGAGAAGTGCTTCAGAAAAAATGAGAGAAGAAATAGCAAAAATAGAATTTAAAAAACCCGATATAAGTATATTTTCAAATGTTACCGCACAACCAATAAACGATCCAAATGATATTAAAAGACTATTAATTGAACAAATAGAAAAGCCAGTAAGATGGAGAGAAATCGTTACAAATATGGTGGATTTAAAAGTAGAAAAATTTATTGAAATTGGACCTGGTAAAGTCTTATCTGGACTAGTAAAAAGAATTAATAGCAATGTTAAATTAATTCAAATTAACGATTTGGAGGATTTAAATAATTTAATTTAAAAATGATAAATTTGAAAAATACAAATGTAGTTTTAACTGGTGCAACGGGTGGTATTGGAAGTTCTATCCTAGATGAACTTGTTAATGCGGAAGCTAATATATTAGCCACTGGAACAAATGAGATAAAATTAAATGAAATAAAAAATAAGTATCAATCAGTTAAAGTTGAAAAATTTGATATTTCAGAACATAAAGAAATTGAAAATTTTATAAATAAAGTAAACGACAAAATGGAAAACAAAATTGATATATTAATTAATAACGCAGGAATAACGAGCGATAATCTATCAATAAGAATGAAAGAAGAAGAATGGAAAAAAGTTATAGATATAAATCTTACATCAACTTTTTTAATAAGCAAAAATGTAATAAAAAAAATGCTAAAAAATAAAAAAGGGAAAATAATTAATATTGCTTCAGTGGTAGGGCACACAGGCAATATCGGTCAAGCAAATTATACCGCATCAAAAGCAGGCTTGGTAGCAATGTCTAAAAGTTTTGCATTAGAGTATGGAAAAAAAAATATAAATGTAAATTGTGTATCACCAGGCTTTATAACTACTGACATGACGAACAAAATAGATGAAAATTATAAAGAAACATTGAAATCTAGAATCCCACTTGATAGATTTGGTGATCCAAAAGATGTAGCAAATACAGTTATTTTTCTTTGCTCAAAACTTTCTGATTATATTACAGGAGAAACAATACATGTGAATGGTGGGATGTATTTTAGTTGACAAAATCAATAAAATATTTATTAACGAGTTTAACCTAAAGGATCAAAATGTCAGAAGATATTTCAAGCAAAGTAAAAAAAATTGTAGCGGACCACCTTGGTATCGAGGAAGCGAAAGTAACAGAAGATTCTAGTTTTATAGATGATCTTGGAGCTGATAGCCTTGATACAGTAGAATTAGTAATGGCTTTCGAAGAAGAATTTGGATCAGAAATTTCAGATAGTGATGCAGAAAAAATTCTTACTGTAGGTGATGCTGTAAAATTTATTGAAAATAAAGCAAATTAAATTTTAACAATATCATGTCCGATAATCATGAAGGGATAATAGTAATACTATCATCTCCATCGGGTGCAGGCAAAACTTCACTAGTAAAAGAAATTTCTTCAAAAAATAATTATATAGTATCTATCTCACACACTACACGAAAACCAAGAAGTAACGAAATTGATGGAGTCCACTATTTTTTTGTTAGTGAAGACGAATTTAAACAATTGATCTCTAAAAAAAAATTTTTAGAATATGCAAAAGTTTTTAATAATTATTATGGTTCGTCAAAAGACGTTGTATTTAACAAATTAGACAAAGGTCAAAGTATAATTTTTGATATTGACTGGCAAGGAACTGAACAAATAAAACAAAAAAAATTAAAGTATAAAATAATAACTATATTTATACTTCCTCCATCAAGAAAAGAATTATTCAATAGACTTTTAAATAGAGATTTAAATGATAAAAAGAATTGGCAGATAGAATATTAGCAAAATCTAATTCGAAAAATTATGGAAGATTGTCGATAATATCTTCTTGGAAAATGAATATAGAAAAAATAATCGATATTAACCCTAGTAGCTTTTTTCCATCGCCGAAAATTAAAAGTTCTTTGTTGGTCTTTAAACCCAAAGATAAGTTTTACAAAATAGATAATCCTAAAAATTTAGAACATGTTACTAATATTTTTTTTCATCAAAGAAGAAAAATGATAAAAAAGCCCTTAAAATTTTTGTTTAATAATTATGAAAAAGTTGCGGAAGAATTATCTCTTGATTTAAATCTAAGACCACAAAATCTTAATAATCTTACTTATTATAAAATTTGCTCTTATTATGAAAAATTACTTAGCTAAGTTTAAAACGTGTTGTTCAATCTCTTTTTTATCATAATTTTCTGAAATATTATTTTTTTTTAAATTAATATATTTTATTATTTTGTCATAGCATTTATTAAAATCGTCATTAATTACAACTAAATCATAATTTTTCCAATGAATTACATCTGTTAGTCAAAAAACAAAGAGAACTATCTTTATCAATTAAGAGGGCTAGAAACTTAGCGCTAATATAATGAAAGTTATTCTATTAGAAAATATTAGAAAAGTTGGATCAATTGGAGAAATAATTGATGTAAAAAGAGGGTATGCAAGAAATTTTTTAATATCTAAAAAGAAAGCCTTGTTTGCTTCAAAAGAAAACATAAAAGAAGTCGAAGTTATTAAAAATGAATTGAATAAGAAAGATCAAGAAAAGAAAAAACAAGCAAAATCTATTCAAGAAAAAATCAAAAATAAAGTTTTGGAAATCAAAAAACTTAGTACAGAAAATAATGAATTATATGGATCCGTTAAGCCAACTGAAATTTCTCAGATACTAAAAGATAATGAAAAAATTGAGATTAACCCATCCTTAATACAACCTATTAAAGAAATAAAATCTTTAGGTGATTTTAAGGTAATAATAAACTTGCATTCTGAAATACAAGAACAAATTGTTGTAAAAGTTATATCTCAAGAAGAGACAAAATAATTATACATTTTTTTCCCCAGATATTATTATAATTGAATTATAATAATAAATTTGCCATTTTATTACATGTCTCAATCTTTAAATATTTTAAAAAATAAATTAGAAGAACTTCCTAACAACATTGAAGCTGAACAATCGGTAATCGGGTCAATTTTACTATCAAATGAAATTTTTGATGAGATTAACATGATAATTTCAAATAAAAACTTTTATGATCCAATGCACCAAAAAATATTTGGAGCAATTGAAAAATTGATTTACTCAGGTATGCTCGCAAATCCAATTACTTTGAAAAATCACTTTGAAAATGAAAAAGATGAACTTAACGTCCCTGAATATTTGGTAAGAGTTACAAAATTTTCTACATCTTCAAGACAAGCTATTGAATATTCAAAATTAATTTATGATTTGTTTGTAAAAAGAGAATTAATAAAAATTTCTGAAAATATGATTGATGTAGCAAAACTAAATGATCTAGATAATGATGGTCAAAAAATAATTGAAAATTTTGAAAAATCTTTATTTGACTTGGCTGAAAAAGGATCTTTAAGTTCTTCGCTGATTAAATTTGATGAAGCAATGAGGCAAACAATTGAAATGGCTTCTAATGCATACAAAAATGATGAAGGAATAGTTGGTGTTCCCACTGGACTTTCAGATCTAGATGATAGATTGGGCGGATTACATAAATCAGATTTATTAATTATTGCCGGAAGGCCTTCAATGGGTAAAACAGCTTTAGCAACAAATATAGCATTTAATGCAGCTAAAAAAATACAAGAAGATGGAAGAAAATCTTCAATAGCATTTTTTTCTCTGGAAATGTCATCTGAACAGCTTTCAACTAGAATATTAGCTGAACAATCAAGAATTAAATCAAATGATATTAGAAGGGGAAGAATTTCTGAAGAGCAATTTGATAAATTTATTGAAACTTCAAAAAATGTATCTGAACTCCCATTGTATATTGACGAAACTCCAGCGATTTCTATTGCAGCATTAAGTAATAGAGCAAGAAGAATAAAAAGACTATATGGATTAGATATGGTTGTAATTGATTATATTCAATTAATGAGAGCTTCAAATTTTAAAGATGGAAGAGTACAGGAAATTTCTGAAATTACGCAAGGTTTAAAAGCTTTAGCAAAAGAATTATCTGTACCTGTTTTGGCTTTATCACAACTCTCTAGAGCTGTTGAACAGAGAGATGATAAGAAACCTCAACTTTCTGACTTAAGAGAATCGGGGTCAATAGAACAGGATGCAGATGTAGTAATGTTTGTTTATAGAGAAGCTTATTACCTTGAAAGAAAGGAACCAAGGCCAGCAACCGTAGAGCATGCCGAATGGCAAGCAAAAATGAATGAAGTTTCAAATTTAGCTGAAATTATTATAGGAAAACAGCGTCATGGACCTACAGGAAATATAATGCTTGAATTTGAAGCAATGTTTACCAAATTTAAAGATATTCAAAATAATTAATATAACTTATAAAAGCTAATATTGAATGTTGGCCAATTTTTATCAAAAAAATATTATAGAAAAACCAGTACTAATTTTTATTATATTGTTAATTTCTTTGGTTGGTTTTGGATATTATTCAAAAAACTTCAAATTAGATGCGTCTTCAGAGACTCTTCTGATTGAAGGTGATCCTGATCTTAAATATTTAAATGAAATAACAAAAAGGTACGGAGCAAGAGAATTTTTAGTTCTTACTTATACTCCCGAGGAAGATATGATTTCCTCAAAATCAATAAAAAATTTAAAAAATTTAAAAGATAAAATTGCTAGTTTAGATTGGGTTCATGGAGTAATTACTCTCTTAGACATTCCTCTATTAAGTAGTTCAGATAAACCTTTGGTCGAAAGACTGCAAAACTTTCAAACATTAAAAAGCAATGACGTAAATAAAAAACGTGGTTTTGAAGAAATAGTTAATAGCCCAGTATTTAGAAATTTTGTTGTAAGCGAAGATGGAAAAACAAGTGGTATAATTGTTTACCTAAAATCAAAAGATCCAAATAAAAAATTTAAAAGTAAGCATGAGTTAGAAAAATATAAAGACGAATTAAAAAAAAAAAATCACGAAAATATTTTAGAAATAAGAGAAGTAATTAAAGACTTTAATAAAGGAAGCAAAATTCATCTAGGTGGAATACCAATGATCGCAGATGATATGATGACATATATCAAAAACGATATTGTTGTTTTTGGTCTTGGAGTTCTTTTATTTATAATTGCTACACTTTGGTTTGTTTTTAGAAAGCTTATTTGGATAATAGTTCCAATAAGTAGCTGCTTATTTTCTGTAATTATAATGATGGGTTTGCTCGGCTTGCTTGGCTGGAAAGTAACTGTTATTTCCTCAAACTTCATTGCTTTAATGTTAATTTTGACAATGGCAATGAATATTCACATGAGCACAAGGTTTTTACAATTAACAAAACAATTTCCAAAATTTAAAAAATCAAAAATTATTTTAATGACAACTGGAAAAATGTTTTGGCCTATTATTTATACGGTGCTAACAACCATTTGTGCATTTTTGTCATTAATTTTTAGTGAAATAAAACCTATTATTGATTTTGGATGGATGATGACTTTAGGATTAATCACATCGTTCATAATTACTTTTACTCTTCTTCCAACTTTATTAAACATTGTAAAAAGTGATAATGTTTACTTATCAAAAGAACAAAATTCTAAAATTACTTCAGTTTTGGGAAGTGTCTCTATAAATAAAAAAAATATTATTTTTAGTGCGACCGCTATTATAATTATTTTAAGTGTAGCGGGAATCTCTAAATTGGAAGTTGAAAATAGTTTTATTAATTATTTTAAAAAAAATACTGAAATTTATAAAGGAATGAAGTTAATCGATGAAAAGCTAGGTGGAACAACTCCTCTAGAAGTTATTATAAAATTTCCTAAAGCAGAAAAAAATGAAAATAAAGGTGAGGATGAAGATGACTGGGGCGACGAAGATCAAAATGATGAAAAATATTGGTTTACAAAAGATAAAATAAATAAAATTAATATGGTTCACAACTATTTAGATGGTCTAGAACCAATAGGAAAAGTATTATCTTTCTCATCAATTATCGAGGTAGCCACACAACTAAATAATAATAAACCCTTGGGGACTTTAGAAATGGGGGTTTTATATTCAAAAATTCCAGATTCAATAAAAAAAGAAATTGTTGATCCATATATTTCAATTGAAGACTCGGAAGCAAGGGTAAGTTTAAGAATTAAAGACTCTCAGGAAGATCTTAGAAGAAATGATCTTATAAACCAGATTAATTATGATTTAGAAAATAAATTAGGATTAAAAAAAGCTGAATTTAAATTAGGAGGTGTCTTAATACTATTTAATAATTTGTTACAAAGTTTATTTAAGTCACAAATCTTAACTTTGGGCTTTGTAATGGTGGGAATATTTATAATGTTCTTGATATTATTCAGAAATATTAAACTTTCTTTAATTGGTGTGGTACCGAATTTTATTGCAGCTTTTTTTATACTTGGAATTATAGGATTGGCAGGTATCCCTCTTGATATGATGACAATCACAATTGCCGCAATAACAATTGGTATTGCGGTAGATAATAGTATTCACTATATTTATCGTTTTAAAGAAGAATTTTTAAAAATAAAAAATTATAAAAAAACACTTAAACTTTGTCATTCTACAGTTGGTATGGCAATTCTTAATACATCCATTACTATAGTTTTTGGTTTTTCAATTTTAGTTTTATCAAATTTTATACCAACTATATATTTTGGAATTTTTACAGGAATTGCAATGTTGTTGGCTATGATATCGGTTTTAACGCTACTTCCAGCGCTATTGCTAACATTTAAACCATTTAAATGATCGAAAGCATTCAAGATGTTTTAGAACAAGTTACTTTGTTTGATTATATTTATTTAGTTTTAACTATTCTATTTATAATACAAGGAGCTTTAAAAGGCTTTGTTTTAAGCATTTTATCAGCCGCAAAATGGATATTGGCCTATGTTGTCACAATTTATATTTTTCCAAAAATAAAACCATATGTAGATGATATTATAGATAACGAATATATTTTAGATATAATATTGGGTGTTGGAATTTTTGTAGTTATAATTTTTCTTATACTTTTAATTAATAAAGCGTTAAGTAAAGCGGTCTCATATTCAGGAATTGGTAAAATCGACAAAGTTTTTGGGTTTCTTTTTGGATTCGTTAAAGCTTACGTTGTTGTAGTTTGTTTGTATACTGTAGCTCATATTGTTTATAATCATGATAAATGGCCTATAAACCTTGATGATTCATTTGCTTTTACCTGGGTTGAAAAAGGTAGCAACTATCTTATAAAAGAATTTCCTGATGAAAAAGAATACAAAGATGCAAAAGAAAAAGTTCAAGATATATAACCCAAAAATAAAAGAAGAGTGCGGAGTTTTTGGTATTAGCAATACTTCTGACGCATCAACTTTAACCGCTCTAGGACTTCATGCTTTGCAACATAGAGGCCAAGAAGGTTGCGGAATAGTTTCTTTTGACGGAAAACAGTACCATTCAGAAAAAAGATATGGATTGGTTGGTGATAATTTTAATAAAGAAAAAGTATTAAAAAAACTACCAGGAAAGTATGCCATAGGTCATAACAGGTATTCAACAACTGGTGGTGCAGCTTTAAGAAATATTCAACCATTTTTTGCAGATACTAATGCTGGTGGTATTGGCGTGGCGCACAATGGAAATCTTACTAATGCTATAACTTTAAGAAATGAATTAGTTCAAGAAGGTGCTATTTTTTACACAACATCTGATACAGAAGTCATTGTTCAATTAATTGCTAAATCAAAAAGATCAAAAACAATTGATAAAATAATTGATGCAATATTTCATGTTCAAGGTGGATATGCGTTAGTTATGATGACAAAAAATACACTTATAGGATTAAGAGACCCATATGGAATCAGACCTTTGGTAATAGGAAAATTAAAAAACTCATATGTATTTGCATCAGAAACTTGTGCTTTAGACATTATAGGTGCAAAATTTGTAAGAGAAGTAGAAAATGGAGAAATAGTCTACGTAGAAAATGATGAGCTAATAAGTGTAAAACCTTTTTCTCCAAAAAAAATTAGGCCTTGCGTCTTTGAATATATATATTTTTCAAGACCAGATAGTATTTTAGATGGCAAGACTGCTTATGAATATAGAAAAAATTATGGCGCTCAATTAGCAAAAGAAGATGACTTAGATGCAGATATAGTTGTGCCCGTTCCAGATTCTGGTAACGCAGCAGCTCTGGGATATGCTCAAGAAAAAAAAATTCCTTTTGATTTAGGATTAATAAGAAACCACTATGTTGGTAGAACTTTTATTGAACCTTCTCAAAAAATTAGAAGCCTAGGTGTAAAATTAAAGCTCAATGCAAATCTATCTGTTATTAAAGATAAAGAAATAATTTTAATTGATGACTCTTTAGTTAGAGGAACTACATCACACAAAATTGTAAAAATGCTATATAATGCTGGTGCTAAAGAGGTTCATGTAAGAATTGCAAGTCCTGAAATAAAATATCCAGATTTTTATGGCGTTGATATGCCAACTAAAAAAGAACTTTTAGCTGCAGATAAATCAGTAAAAGAAATATGTAATTTTATCAACGCAAAATCTTTAAAATATTTAACAATTGATGGTCTTTATAAAGCAATGGGATTTGAAAAAAGAAATAATGTATATCCTCAATTGACAGATCATTATTTTACTGGAGAATATCCTGTAAAAATAATTGACGAACTAGGAGAAGAAAAAGTTACACAGCTTTCACTATTGAGCACAGCCTCAAATAACTAGAAATGAAAAAAGTCAGTTTTACTGAAATGAAACATGGAACAAAAGAAGACTATCTTCTTTTAGAAAAGCATGAAAAAGAATTTGAAAGAGAAACTGCTGATAGAATTTTAAAATTTATGTCTAGTCTCAATAACACTCTTGAAGGATATCAAATTTCAAGATTAGAACATTCTTTACAAACTGCTACAAGAGCTTTCAAAAATGGTGAAAGCGAAGAAATGGTTGTTGCTGCTTTGCTACATGACATCGGAGATGAATTTGCACCAATGAACCATTCTCAATATGCTGCGGCAGTTTTAAGACCTTATGTTTCAGAAAAAACTCATTGGATTATTGAGAAACACGGTTTATTCCAAACTTACTACTCAGCAGAACATTTAGGTGGTGATAAAAATGCTAGGGAAAAATATAAAGATCACAAATATTATAAAGCTACAATAGATTTTTGTGAAAATTATGATCAATCATCATTTGATCCAAATTACAAATCTATGTCTCTAAAAGAATTTGAACCAATGGTAAGAAAAATCTTTTCAAGAAAGCCTTTCTATCATCATTAAGCTTTTGTTCTATAATCTTTTATGTGTTCTGGAATACGTTTATTTTTTCCATACATATAATGATTTTCCATTTTTTCTCTATATTTACTAGCAGGCACTGTTAATCCAACTGCTTCTGCTACTTCTCTTATTAGCATTGGATTTGCTCCACAACAAACGCCTAAATAATTTATTCCTAAACTATAAGCTTCTTTTGCAAATTGACCAATTTCATATCTATTACACTGCATAGGATCTAGAGCTGTAGGAAAAGTTGTTTCATGAGGTGAATTACAAAAACATCCATTATTATCTGGTAAATTAAAAAAAGTAGGATGATTTTCAGTTGTCCTATAAGTTATAGGTAGTCCTGCTACATGACATTTTAATGTTTTTCTAATTTCTTTGAGATAAGGCATCATTGTATTAATTCCTCTATGGCAGTTCATTCCAACAACGTCACCCCCTCTCTGTTCTAATTCTTTACAGGTATCAATAATAGAAACATCGTCTCTCATAATATTTTGACCATATGGAGCAATGGTGATTACAGATGGAAGTCCTGTTTCTTTCATAATTTTCAATGCTGTATAGGCTTCCTCTGCATAATAAAAAGTTTCTCCAATTAATATGTCTGCTCCTTCATCAACTGCCCAAGTAACCATTTCTCTAAAAATTTTTTCAACTTCTAATTGGGCTTTTTTATCATTTTGATTCCATATATTTGAATTTGAAATATTGCCAGCCATTAAATTTTCTTCCTCTCCTAATGGGTTGGTTGCAACTTTTTTTGCAATTTTTAATGCTGCTCTATTAAGAGGTTCTAATAATTCCTCTTTACCAATAACTCGCATTTTTTCTCTATGGCCATTATATGTAAAGGCCTGGACAATATCTGAGCCAGCATGTTGAAAATCTCTATGTAAATTTTCTAATGCTTCTGGGTGCTCTAAAGAAACCATAGGCACAAATTCTCCGGAAGACATGTAGCCTCTCTTCTCTATTTCAAATAAAAAACCTTCTGCACAAATAACTGGGCCTTGATTTAATCTTTCGATTAGTCCTCTTTTTTTCATTTTTCCTCCAAAATGTTGGAGAAAAGAAGCTATAAATTAA
>QCPT01000021.1 GCA_003212415.1 Pelagibacteraceae bacterium AG-439-F23 | reverse complement strand
AGTTCTATTAATAATTTCAAAACTTCTAAAAGGAATTTTTTTTTTTCTAAATATATTTTCAGTTGCTTTTTTTTGAGATTCTAAAATTTGAAAAATATTTTTATTTTTTAAAATTGAATATTTATCAAATAAATTTGCATTATTTAATTTTTCTGAATTTTTTTCTCTAACACTAAAAAATGTATAAAAATTATTTTTTGGTCCATCTAGATATAATTGTAATAAACTATGATTGTCTTTAGGCATTGAAGATACTATTGGAAATATTCCTTTTCTATTTTTTCCTAAACTTTCAGCTGTAAGTTGCTGATACCATTTAAATAAATTCTTTGATTTTTCATCATAATTTAAAATAACTGAGTTTGTTTTTCCTTTTTTTATATGACTAAAAATTGAAACTACATTGTTAATTAAATTATTAACAAAATTTTTATTATTTATTAAATAATTAAACCTTTTAAATTTTGCTTCATCGAGTCCCATTAATTCTGCAGGCAACATTCCTGTCTCTGATAAAACTGAATATCTTCCGCCAATATAATTTTTGTGATCAAATATTTCTGCTTTTAATTTTTTTGCTAACAATGATAAAAAATTTTTTCCTTTTTCACACAAAAATAGATTTTTATTTTTTTTTTGCTTCTGCAGTAATAAATTTAAATTAGAAATAGTTTCAAGTGTATTGCCTGATTTTGATATAACAATATTAATTTTTTTTTTATTAGTTTTTGGTATACGTTGAAATTGTATATTATTATAAAATGAAAAATTTTTTTTTATTTTGTGTTTTAAAAAATCATAAATTGCCTGCGCGCCAAGTATAGAACCGCCCATTCCAATTAGATTTACTTCTGGATAGCTTTTAAATGGTCTAATATTTTTTTTTTCATAACTATATCGGAATTTTTTAGTTAATGAATTTAATAATGGATATTTTTCAATTAGAGTTTCGCTCTTAGTAAAATTTTTTAATTTTTTATTTATTTTTAGATTTTTTTTTTTGATAAAATTTTTAAACTTTATGTTTTTAGTAAACATTTAATTATTGAATTTTTTCTATTATAGAACTTTCTAAATCAGATGAATTATCATTATTATTTGAGCCTGATATATCGCCTTCTTGAATATTTAAAAGATTTTTAACTTCATTATCATCGCTAAAAGTTTCTGGCGAAACTTCTTTATTTCCTGGAACTGGAAGTTTTTCATAATCAGGCGGCATTGCCAATGGATTTTTTTTTTGCACTAAAAATTCATCGCTTTGCTCAGATCTTTTTTTTGCTCCAATTGCTTCATTTACTGATTGACAAGCATATAATGAGAATGAAAATAAAATTATTAATATTAGAGTTAATTTAGTTTTTATCATTTTTTTTTTTATAATTTATAAATTCAACCAAAATAAGACAAGCTATTCCTAAAGTAATAAATATATCTGCAACATTAAAAATAAACCAGTGATAACCTTTATAATTTAAATCTATAAAATCAGGTACAGCACTATAGTAATACCGATCAAACAAATTTCCACATGACCCACCTAATATTATAGCTAAAAAGTAAGTTTTTGGAGCTTTTTCCTTAAAGATTAAATATACAATTATTAAATTTATTAAAAGTATAAATAAAGTTATTCCACTATAAATATAGCTTTGATCAAAAGAAAATAAACCAAACCCAATTCCTTTATTCCAAACTAAATACAAATTTAGAAATGAATTTATATATATATCAACTGTTCCAGAATTTTCTAAAATATTCAAAATTATTGTTTTGCTTGCTCTATCTAAAACTAAAACTAATAATACAATAGCAATATAAATAAATATTTTTGTTATTTTTTCATTTACCATTAATTTGTTAGGTGACCATGTTTTTTACAATTGGTTTTACTAATTTTCCAACATACTGGACATTTTTTTCCTTCTGCCTTTTTACATATTACTTGAATGTCTTCTTCCATTTTGTCATCTAGGCTAACTAGGGCCGATGAAGTAATACAAATTTCAGAAAAATCATTATTCTTTGCAATATCATAATAATTTTTTTTTAATTTAATTTGAATATCTGCCTCAAGACTGGATCCTATAACTTTATCAGTTCTTTGGGATTCAATGCTAATATTTGCTTCATCTCTAATTTTTTTAATTTTTTCCCAGTCCATATCTATTTTTTCATTTTTCCAGATTTCAGGTATTGCAACAAAATTTTTTAAATGAATGCTATTTTCTTCTTCATTATTTATTAATCTATAAATTTCTTCAGTGGTGAATGATAATATTGGCGCAAACCATTTTAATAAACAATTCAGTATAATATTTAAAACTAATACACAGTCTGATCTTTTTTTAGAATCTAACGGATCGCAATAAAGAAGATCTTTTCTAATATCAAAGTAAAAAGCAGATAGTTCAACTGTACAAAAATTTAATAGATCTTTGTATAAATTATGAAAATTGTAAGAATTAAAATAATTATAAAAATTTTTATTAATTAAATAAACTCTATGCAACATATACTTTTCAAGATCGGGTAATTCTGAAACATTTAAATTATCAAAATTTCTTTCAATATAATTATCCTGGATATTTCCTAGCAAATACCTAAAAGTATTTCTTATTTTTCTATATGACTCTGCATGCTGATCTAAAATTGAATAATCAATTCTTAAGTCTTCCGCATAATTTGAAGATGTCACCCAAATTCTTAAAATATCAGCTCCATATTTTTTTAAAATTTCTTCTGGTAAAATAACATTTCCAGTTGATTTTGACATTTTAAGACCTTTGCCATCTACAACAAAACCATGTGATAAAATTCTTTCAAAAGGAGCTCTGCCTCTTGTTCCGCACGACTCTAATAATGAAGAATGAAACCATCCTCTATGTTGATCAGATCCTTCTAAATACATTGATGCAGGCCATTTTAAATCGTCTCTTTTTTCTAATACATATGAGTGAGTTGAACCACTATCAAACCAAACCTCCACGATATCACTAATTTTGTCATAATCTTGGGATTTATATTTTTGCCCTAAAAACTTCTGAGCATCATCTGAAAACCAACAATCAGAACCTTCTTTTTCAAAAATTTTTGCAATATTTTCAAAAACATCCTCATCAATTAGTGCTTTACCATCTTTTTTGGATAAAAAAATTGGCAATGGAACTCCCCAAACTCTTTGTCTTGAGACACACCAATCTGGCCTAGTTTCAATCATCGCCTTAATTCTTTCTTTAGCTTTGCTAGGATAAAAAATAGTTTCATCAATAGCTTTAAGTGATTTCGCTCTTAAACCATGACTTTCCATTGATATAAACCATTGTGCGGTAGCTCGATGAACTAAAGGAGCTTTCGATCTCCATGAATGAGGATAGGAGTGTGTTAGCTTTCCATTAGAAAGAAGTTTTTTTTGGTTTTTTAAATTTTCTATAACAATTGGATTTGCTTTAAAAATATGAATACCTTCAAATTTAATTATATTTTTTGTATATTTTCCATCATCATCTACTGTTTCTAAAGCTTTAATATTATTTTTTAAACATAAATTAAAATCATCTGGACCATGGCTTGGTGCGCAGTGAACAATTCCTGAACCTTGATCAGTTGTAACAAATCTAGCCTCAAGCATAGGAATATCATAGTTATATCCAATATCCAAAAAGGGATGAGAGCAAATGGTTCCCTCGAACTCTTTACCCAAAAATTCTTTCTCTATATGAAAGCTTTTAATTTCACAATCTTTTATCAATGATTCTAAAAGATCTTTTGCAACTATTATTTTTTTATCTTTAAAGTCACCTTCATCGTTAATTTTTATAATTAAGTAAATTAAGTTTGAATTATAAGCTAAAGCTTTATTTGCAGGTATGGTCCATGGGGTTGTTGTCCATATAATTATATTTGAACCTTGAATTTCTTTTAAGTTTGTTTTTATTACAGGAAACGCGGTATATATTGTATCAGAAACATGATCCATATACTCTACTTCAGCATCCGCCAAAGCTGTTTTTTCAACAGTAGACCATAAAACTGGCTTATATCCGCGATACAAACTCCCTTCTTTAAGAAACTTTCCTAGCTCTCTTACAATTTGAGCTTCAGCATCAAAACTCATCGTAGAGTAATAATTTTTCCAATCTCCTATTACTCCTAATCTTTTAAATTGATCTTTATGAACATTTATCCATTTGTTAGCAAAATCTCTACATTCTTTTCTAAATTCAACAATAGGAACATCATTTTTATTTTTTTTATTTTTTTTATACTGTTCTTCAATTTTCCATTCTATTGGTAGTCCATGACAATCCCAGCCCGGGACATATACGGAGTCCTTGCCATCCATTTGATGAAATTTAGTAATTATATCTTTTAAAATTTTATTTAAAGCAGTGCCCATGTGAATGTTTCCATTCGCATAAGGAGGACCATCATGCAAAATGAACTTTTCATTTCCTTTGCTTTTCTCTCTAAGTTTTTCATATAAATTTATTTTTTGCCAATACTCAATAATTCCAGGTTCTTTAATTGGTAAATTTGCTTTCATAGAAAAAGCTGTTTTTGGAAGATTTATATGTTCTTTACTCATTTTACTTTTTTTGCGATTAAAAGATCTTTTTTTATTTGATTTCTTAGATCATCAATTCCATTAAATTTTTTCTCTCCTCTAATAAATTTTAAAAATTCTACTGATAGTTTTTTATTATAAAGATTTCCAGAAAAATTAAATAAATTTACCTCTAATAATATTTTTTTTTGATTAAATGTTGGTCTGAAACCTAAATTAGCAATTCCTTTATAAATTTTTCTACTGTTTTCAATTTTTACCTTAACTGCATATACTCCGAGTTTTGCAATAATATAGTTTTTAATATCAATATTGCATGTGGGAAATCCTATTTTTTTTCCTAACATTCTACCTTTTTCTACAATTCCTTCGATTGACCAATTTCTTTTTAAAATCTTATTTGCTGAATTCAAATTACCAGTTTGAATTAATTTTCTTATAAAAGTTGATGAAATAATTCTATTTCTTTTTCTCAAAGGTTTGGGGTTTATTAACTTATATTTATATTTAATTTGATAATTTTTTAACAATTGAACATTTCCTTGTCTTTTATATCCAAATCTAAAGTTATTGCTTACAAAAATATATTTTGCATGTAAACTTTTATACAAAATATTTTCTATAAATTTATTATAAGTTATTTTAGAGAATTCTTTATTAAAATTTTTATTAATTAAAAAATCTACTCCAAATTTTTCAAAGTAACTAACTTTTTGATTAAAATTTGAGATTCTGTAATTTTTAATTTTTTTATCAAAAAACATTTTTGGTATAGGGTCAAAAGTTATTACCCCTAAATTTAAATTTAATTTTCTTTTAAATTTTTCTGCTTCTTTAAATAATTTTTGATGACCAGAATGCAACCCATCAAAATTTCCAATTAGTATAATTGATTTTTTATCTTTCTTATCAACTTTGAAAGTTTTATATATTTTTATTTTTTTTACCATTTAAAATTTTTTTGAGTATAATCAACATTAACTTCATATTTTTTTAATACTTCTTTTAATTCTATTTTTAAAATTTCCTGCCTATGAATTCCATTTGTTACTAACAAACAATCAAAATTTTGAATATTTGCTCCTTTTATATCTGTGTTTAAATTATCACCAATACATAAGACTCTTTTATTTAATACATTTGTTGACAAATTATAAACTGGAGGATGTGGTTTTCCAAAATACATAACCTCACCTTTAATATCTTCAAATGATCTGGCAACAGAGCCAGCACAGAATTCTCTTTTTTCTCCCCTATCAACTATTAAGTCAGGATTTGTGCATATCATTTTTTTCGAAATATGATTTGAAAATAATTTTTTATAATAATTTAAATCATTTTCATGATCTTCAAATAAACCTGTGCATAATAAATAGTCAGCAAACTCTATATCTAGAACATTATTTTTTTCAATATTTTTAAATAAATCATAGTCCCTTTGAGGCCCTATATGAAAAAATTTTAGATCATCAAACTCGCTAAGCAAATATTTGTGGGCCGCCTCTCCTGAGGTAAAAACATTTTCATAATATTTTTTCAAACCAATTTTTTTTAAAAACTCGACAACAGTTTTATTCGGCCTCGGGGCATTTGTTAAAAGAACAAATTCCTTATTTGCTGCTGCAAGATTGTCTAATACTTCTATTGAATGATCATATAACTTGATTCCATTATGAACCACTCCCCATAAATCTATAAAAAATAAATCATAACTGTCTACAATAGATTTAATACCTATATCATCTAAGTTTTTTGCCATAATTGAGATATAGCTTAAAAATCTCATTAATTCTTGGGTTTTTTAGATTTTATATATTTTCCTGAAGATCTTGAAAAAATTCCGCTAGGTCTCTATATGAATGCTAATTTAAAGGAGTTTATGTATGAAGTTTAAACCATTACACGATAGAGTTTTAATAGAAGTATTAGACAGTAGTGAAAAAACTGCTGGAGGTATTATCATTCCAGATTCTGCTCAAGAAAAACCACAAGAAGGCAAAGTTGTTGCTGTAGGTGGTGGGGCAAAAACTGATAATGGTAAAATCACCCCTATGGATGTTAAAGTTGGCGACAAAGTTCTTTTTGGCAAGTGGTCGGGAACTGAAGTCAAAATAGACGGTAAAGAATACAGCATAATGAAAGAGTCTGACATTATGGGTATTTCGTCAGGTAAATAATAATTAATTAAGGAGAGTTTATAATGGCTAAAATAGTAAAATTTGACTCTGAAGCTAGATCATCAATGTTAAAAGGAGTTGATATACTTGCAAATACTGTAAAAGTTACTCTTGGACCTAAAGGAAGAAATGTTGTTATAGACAAATCTTATGGCGCTCCAAGAACAACTAAAGATGGTGTTTCAGTAGCAAAAGAAATAGATCTTGAAGACAAGTTTGAGAACATGGGTGCTCAGATGGTCAAAGAAGTTGCGAGCAAAACAAATGATGAGGCTGGGGATGGAACTACTACAGCAACAATTCTTGCACAAGCAATTGTAAAAGAAGGTTGCAAATATGTAACTGCCGGCATGAATCCAATGGATGTAAAAAGAGGAATTGATGCAGCTGTTGACCATGTAAAAGAAAAATTAATATCTTCTGCAAAAAAAGTTAAAGATAGTGATGAAATCGCACAAGTTGGAACAATTTCTTCTAATGGTGATAAAGAAATTGGAAATATGATTGCAAAAGCTATGCAAAAAGTTGGTAACGAAGGTGTAATAACTGTTGAAGAAGCAAAAAGTATCGAAACTGAATTAGACGTAGTTGAAGGTATGCAATTTGATAGAGGATATCTTTCTCCATACTTTGTAACAAATGCAGAAAAGATGACTACTGAATTAGAAAATCCTCTAATTCTATTACACGAAAAGAAATTAACTAATTTACAACCAATGGTTCCACTTTTAGAAGCTGTTGTGCAAGCTGGAAGGCCTCTGATGATTATTTCTGAAGATGTTGAAGGTGAGGCATTAGCAACTTTAGTTGTTAACAAACTTAGAGGCGGTCTAAAAGTTGTTGCTGTTAAAGCTCCAGGTTTTGGAGACAGAAGAAAAGCAATGCTTGAAGATATTGCTATCCTAACAGGTGGGCAAGTTATCTCTGAAGACCTAGGTATAAAATTAGAAAACGTAAAAATAAATGATCTAGGATCGGCTAAAAGAGTTAAAGTCGACAAAGAGAATAGCACTATTGTAAGTGGTACAGGTAAAAAATCTGATATCAGTGCAAGATGTGATCAAATTAAACAACAAGTAGAAGAAACAACTTCTGACTATGACAGAGAAAAATTACAGGAAAGATTAGCTAAATTAGCTGGTGGAGTAGCTGTGATAAAAGTTGGAGGAGCAACTGAAGTGGAAGTTAAAGAGAAAAAAGATAGAGTTGAAGATGCATTAAACGCAACTAGGGCTGCTGTAGAAGAAGGAATAGTAGTTGGTGGTGGTTGTGCACTTCTTTATGCCTCACAAGACTTAGATAAAGTAAAAGTCAAAGGATCTGATCAAAAAGCAGGTGTTGATATTGTAAAAAGTGCTTTAGAGGCACCAATTAGACAAATAACTACAAATGCTGGTGTTGATGGTTCTGTTATAGTAGGTAAACTTTTGGAAGCAAACAAACCTGCTCAAGGTTATGATGCTCAAACAGAACAATATGTCGATATGTTTAAAGAAGGTATTATCGATCCTGTAAAAGTTGTTAGAACAGCCCTTCAAGATGCTGCTTCAATTTCGGGTCTTTTAGTTACAACTGAAGCAATGGTTGCTGATAAACCTGAAGAAAAAGATGCTACTGGTGGTGGAATGCCTCCTGGTGGTATGGGTGGTATGGGAGGAATGGGCGGAATGGGTATGTAAACCAACCTTCTAATCAAAATATTATTAAAAAAACCCCCGATTTATTCGGGGGTTTTTTTTTGTAAGAAGAATTATATTATTAATATATGAAATTTTTTCTTTCATTACTTTTAATATTAATTTCAATTAAGGCTTTTGCTCATCAACCAAAATTAATAAAATATTCTCCATCTAAAGAAAATCCTCATAGAGTAATTTATCCAGAAATTTCAAAAGCATATTATGGAAAGCTTTCAGGAGAAGAACACTATTATATAATAAATAGTGAAAAAGATTTCCTATTTTATGCTGGCATTTTAAGTCCAAAAGTTGATGAAAATTACAAATGGTTATCTTTAGATATTTTGGATGAAAAAAATAATATTATATATCAAGCTGACGGATCTCAACATAAATGGAATGCCTGGTACGAACCATACGCAAGAGACTGGTATTGGAAAGGTCCAGAAATTGGTGGAGAAATAAATCAGGCAACTGGTTTTAAAAAAAGCTTTTTAATTGAAGCAGGAACTTATAAAATTAAAGTTTATAATAATGATAATATTGGAAACTATTCTTTAGCAGTAGGTGAAGCAGAATTTTTTGGCTCTAATACTTTTGAAAAAATACTAACTTGGACACCAATTATTTTTTATATAGGGCCCTATATGGATATAGTTCACTGGAAAAAATTTGACATTACAGCATATATTCCACATATTATGTTGTTAGCTTTATTCTTTTTATTATATATAGTTGTAAAAAAAATATTTTATAAAAAAAAAAATTATCTTGAATAAAAATTTTTTTATTTTTCTAACCTGTTTATTAGTTTATCCACTACCCGTTCTTGCACATAGTTTTACAGGCAGAATTGGTTTCTATGATGGAATTTCTCACCCAGTTTTAGGTTTAGATCATTTCCTCGCAATGGTAAGTGTTGGAATATTATCGGCGCAAATTGGCGGAAAAGCTATTTGGACAGTGCCTGCAACCTTTGTTTCTATAATGACAATTGGAGGTTTGTTTGGATTTTTTTTGATTATTTATGAATTTTTTTTTGTAGAAGTTGGAATTGTTTTTTCTGTTATTCTTTTAGGATTTGCAATTAGTATTGACAAAAAAATTCCAACAAAGATAATCATATTTTTCGTTGGAATTTTTGGTTTCTTTCATGGAACTGCTCATGGCATAGAAGTTCCTGCGGCGGCCAACCCTCTATTGTTTGTTTTAGGATTTATTTGCGGAACAACAGCTTTACATCTGTTTGGGGTCGCCATCGGGTACTTCTCAATTAAAACAGCTATATCTTCAGTTCTATTGCGTCTTACAGGAATATCTTTTGCTATTTACGGAATTTATTTACTCACTCAAATTTTTTAAAGAAAAATAGACACCTTTTTCAGGGTGGTCTAATGGTTAATCTAACAAATTTATGTAGTCTTTTTCTAACAAACCACATGATTCTATATTATAAAATCATCATGGTTGTAGGTATCACTTTTTAAGAGAACATTTTTCCAACTAAATATAATGCTAATGCAACCGCCGGTCCTATTCCAAATGCAAATAATAATGTTCCAGGACCTACGGTCCCACCTAAATACCACCCTATACTTACTGCTGAAATTTCAAGAAATGCTCTAACTGTTGCTATTGGAAGATTTGTTTTTTTTTGCAAACCCACCATTAATCCATCTCTTGGGCCGGCACCCAAGTTAGCAACTAGATAAATTCCACCTCCTAACCCAACAGTCAAAACTGCTATAAAAGCAAGAAATAATTGAGAGTAATAACTTTCGGGCGTAGGAACAAATTTAATACAAATATCTATCATTGCGGCAATTATCAAAGCATTAAGAATTGTGCCAATTCCAGGTTTTTGACGAAGTGGTATCCAAAATAATAATACTGTAATACTTATTATTAGAGTTATTACACCTATTGATAAATTTACATTTAAAGAAATTCCTTGAGCAAGGACACTCCAAGGAGATGCCCCTGAAGTAGAAACTATCAATAATCCCTCTCCCAATCCAAAAAATGTTAATCCTAGACATAAAAAAAATAATGAAGAAAATTTAGGCTTAATATTAAATGGATTTTTAGAACTCCATGAGACTTTGGGTATTTTTTTTATAGATAAAAACATTTTTTTACTATTATTTATACTTTCTTTAATTAAAATCCAATAAAATGAGAAAATACATATATACATTAATAATATTTTTATTTGCTTCGAAAGCTTTTTCGCACACTAGTCACTATCAAGGTTTAAAAAAAATAGAAATGGATGTTGTTCGAAATGGAGAAGTCATTGGTTATAGCAATTATTTCTTTGAAAGTACTGAAAAAAAAATGACTGTCAAAAATTATACTAAGTTTAAAGTTGAATTATTGGGAATTACTGTATTTTCAATTTTAAGTGAATCTATTGAAAAATATGAAAACGACAAATTAGTTTTTTTTAAATCAAATACATTTCAAAATGATAAAGAAAAGTATGTAAATTTAAATTACAATGAATCATCTAAAAAATTTATTATTGACGGATCCTCTTATAAGGGTGAGGCAAGCTTGAATTGCATAATAGGAAATTGGTGGAATCATAAAATTTTCAAAGCAAGCAAGCAGATTAGCCCTCTTTCAGGAAGTATAAAAGAGCAAGTTGTCACTTTTATTGGAAAAGAAAAAATTAATATTAATAATAAAGAATATTTAACAGAACACTTTAAATTAAAATCAAAAGATGAAAGTTTACCTGATGATAAAAAATTAAATTTTGATATATGGTATAATCCAGAAAACAATTTAATAATAAAGGTTTCTTATTCTAAAATGGGAAATTGGGAATATAGATTGAAAGGTTTTGAATAATGGCTATATGGGGAAGTTTAATTGGTGGAATGATAGGTTTGTCTCTTGGAGGGCCTTTTGGAATGTTGCTCGGTTCTTTGATAGGAGGAAAAATATCTAGAGCAAAGTCTAGAGCTGGTTTTGGATCTTTTGCACAACCTCAACAAATTTTTGCCTTGTCTCTAATAGTATTGTCTGCAAAGCTAAGTAAAGCTGATGGACAGGTAAGCAAGGAAGAATTAATAGCTGTAAAAGACAAATTAAGAATTCCTGAAAATGAAATAGACCAAGTAGGAAAAATATTTAACAAAGCCAAAGAAGAAAGTGCTGGCTATGAGCCTTATGCTCAACAAATTGCTCAAATATACAAAGCAAATATTAATGTTCTAGAAGAAGTAATAAATATACTTTTTTATATAGCTGAAGCAGATGGAAATGTTAGCGAGTCCGAGCTTAAAATGATTGAACATATTGCTCAAATATTTGGATTAACCAAAATTCAATTTAACAGTATTAGAGAAAGCAGAAAATCTTCGGATAAACTTAATCCATATATAGTTTTAGAGAGTAATCCTGATGATACAATTGAAACTATAAGAAAAAGATACCTAAAATTAAGCAAAGAACATCATCCTGACTTACTGATGAGTAAAGGAGTTCCCCAAGAAGTCATAGATGAAAGCAAAGCTAAAATGAGAACAATTAACTCTGCATGGGATCAGGTTCAAAAATTAAAATCTAACTAAAATTGTTCGGACTCTGTTGATCCTTCCATTGCGGTAGTAGAACTTTTTCCTGAACTAATTGTATTTGAAACTGCATCAAAATATGAGGTTCCAACTTCTCTTTGATGTTTTACGCTGGTGTATCCATCTTTTTCTCTTGAAAATTCATGTTGTTGAATTTTTGAGTAAGCTGTCATTCCTTCAGTTTTATATTTTTCTGCCAATTCAAATATAGCAATGTTTTGAGTATGAAAACCTGCCAAAGTAATAAATTGAAACTTATAACCCATTTCTCCAATTTTTTTTTGAAAAGATGCTATCTCGCCATCAGATAAATGTTTTTTCCAATTAAAAGAAGGAGAGCAATTATAAGCTAACAATTTACCTGGAAATTTTTCATGAATTGCATCTGCAAACTTTTTAGCTTCTTCTAAATTTGGAGTAGCAGTTTCACACCAAATTAAATCAGCATAAGGTGCATAAGCTAGACCTCTCGAGATGGCTTGTTCAATTCCATCTTTTACATAGAAAAAACCTTCTGGAGATCTTTTTCCAGTTAAAAAAGGTTTATCATTTTCATCAAAGTCATTTGTAATTAATTTTGCAGCATTAGCATCTGTTCTTGCAAGAATTATAAGAGGGACATCGGCAATATCAGATGCTAATCTTGCTGCTTTAAGATTTCTAACCATTGTTCCTGTTGGTACAAGAACTTTACCACCCATATGGCCACATTTTTTTTCACTAGCAAGCTGGTCTTCAAAATGTACTCCCGCAGCACCTGCTTTTATA
Source organism: Pelagibacteraceae bacterium AG-439-F23 (assembly GCA_003212415.1). Lineage (GTDB taxonomy): Bacteria > Pseudomonadota > Alphaproteobacteria > Pelagibacterales > Pelagibacteraceae > Pelagibacter. The sequence continues at coordinate 2,701 of QCPT01000021.1, read as the reverse complement.
AATTTTTTTGCTAATTCAAATACATTCAAAGGTCCACCAAACCCAGCTTCACCATCTGCAATAATAGGTAGCATATAATCTACACTTTTACTTTTTTCCATATCGCCATCAATTATTTCCATATGTTGAATTTGATCTGCTCTGATCAAAGAATTATTCATTGTCTCTACTAATTTTGGAGCACTATCATAAGGATATAATGATTGATCAGGGTACATTTCGCCTGCACTATTTGCGTCTGCAGCTACTTGCCAACCACTAAGATAAATTGCCTTTAAACCTGCTTTTGCATGTTGAACAGCATGGTTTCCTGAAAGTGAACCAAGTGTATTAATATAAGGTTCTGTATTTAATAATTTCCATAATTTTTTAGATTGTTGCTTGCACATTGAGTGCTCAATTTTAATTGACCCTCTTAATCTTTCTACTTCTTCTGGAGTATAATCCCTTTTTATTCCTGCAAATCTTTTTAAATCATAAGACACATTTTCTGCTGACATACTAGGCTTCCCCTTTGGATTGTTTATTGAAATATAAGCTTCGCTTTGAACTAGTTATTTTGATTAAATTCTTCTGTAAACTCGTTCATGCCACTTGATCCCCAATCACAATGATCATCTCTTAGATAAACCCCTCTAGATTGGTGCTCAGATTGCTCTTGTTGACTGGTGATTTGCTCTCTATTTTCAGTGCTTTTAATTTTGTTTTTCTCCATGATGTAAATTATATAATTTACATAATTTACAAAATCTACTTAAATATCGATTTTCCTTGTAAATCAGTTAAATTTTTTGTAAAAATAAATTTACAAAATTTACAAATAGTAAAATGAGTAAATTAGATAACAAAATTGGGCCAAAAATTAAGGCATTTAGAAGACAGTTGGGTATGCAAGCAAACAAACTTGCTGAAGAACTAAATATATCTCCTAGTTATTTAAATTTAATTGAAAAAGGCAAAAGAAAAATAGATGGGGATTTACTTCTAAAAGTATGTGAAAAATTAAGAATAGAGCTGTCTGATTTAACTAGTAAAACAGATATAAATCTTGAGAATAATATTTCAGAGTTATTGGGCGATGAATTGTTTGAAGATTTAGATATTCTAGGTCCTGAAGTAAAAGATTTGGTTAATACAAATCCAAAAATTGCAAAAGCTTTAATAAAATTAGGTGATAATTTTAAACAAAAAGATCATGAAATTGTAAATAAGCTTGAAAATATATCTGGTAAAATAATTGATGGTAGAAAAGCATCTTTTCCAGGAGAAGTTATTTCTGATTTTCTGCAAGAAAATAAAAACTTTTTTCCTAAATTAGAAAATTTTGCAGATACAGTTTTTGAAAAAGTTAAGCAAAATAATAGAACAAGATATATTGCCCTTTGCGATTTTTTAAAAAGTGAATATGGTATAACTGTAAAAGATGTTATTCCAGAAGAAGAAAAACCTTTTTCCAAAATATATAAATCAAAACAGAAAGAATTATTTTTATCTGACTATCTTTCTCTGGAAACTAAAAAACTACATGCTGCAGCACAAATTTCTCAGGAAGGCGCATCAAAAGAAATAGATGAATATTTATCAACTTTTAACTTTCCATCAGAAGAAGCAAAAAAATTAACAAGAGTTGCATTATTAAACTATTGTGGAGCTGCAATTTTAATGCCTTACAAACTTTTTCATAAAGGGTGTAAAGAATTAAAATATGATTTAGAGCTTTTACAAAACACATTTGCTACTTCTTTCGAACAAGTTGCTCATAGGGTCACTTGTTTGCAAGATCCTAATCTTCCTGGTATTCCTTTTCATTTTTTAAGAGTTGATGTTGCGGGAAACATTTCAAAAAGATTTTCATTATCAGGAATTGAAATACCACGTTACGGAGGCGCATGTCCAAGATGGAATGTTTATTCGGCTTTTTCAAGACCTGGTGTAATTCAAGCTGCTGTTAGCAAAATGACTAATGGTGAAAAATATGTATGTATCGCAAGAACAGTAGAAAAAGGAGTGGGGAGATATGGACAAAAAAAAAGTATGTTATCAATTGGACTAGGATGTGAAGCTAAATATGCAAAAGAATTTATTTATACTGAAAACCTAGATTTAAATGATAAAAAGTCTGAATTGCCAATAGGAGTATCTTGTAGAACTTGTGATAGATTAGATTGTTCTCAAAGAGCATTTCCTCCGTTACACAAAAAATTTGACATTGATATAAATTCTAGAGGAGTATCTGTTTACGTTAGTGAGTAAAATGGCTTATTTTATTCCTTTTTATTTCTTTTTCTTGAGATAAGCTGAGTCAAGGCATCAACCATCATATCTGAAGCTTTGAATATTTCGCTTGGTTTAAACTCGTAAGATAGATTTTTTTCTTCATTAGACTTGTCTTCAATAACTATTCCTTCATCTGGGGAATTATCCTTTATATAAATTAATATTAGCCATTCCTCATCTAAAGATTCATCCCATTTAATAAAAATTTCTCCTGTTTCAAATCTTCTATCGATACATTTTAAAATTGACATATGTTTTGTGATGTACCTTTTATTCAATTGAAAAACTAAACTGTTGGCACTTCTATAAAAGCTTTCTAAGGCTAGCTCTATTTTTTGTCTTGCTAAATAATATTCTCTTTCTTTTTGTAAAAGAGTTTCTCTATCATCACCCTCTATTATTTTAACTCCTAGGGCTTCTACTC
>QCPT01000020.1 GCA_003212415.1 Pelagibacteraceae bacterium AG-439-F23 | reverse complement strand
AAAAATTAAAGTTGGAAATAAAGTGCAATATGTTTTAAGGCCAGATTTTATTAACTATTTTAAGTTACTTGAATAGTACTATTAAAAACACAATTATTATAGCTGTACCATAATAGTAAGGCATCTTATTTTTCCATGATGTTAAAATATCTGATGCATTTCTTATTTGTTTATTTGTTAATTTTTTTTTCATAAATTATTAGTTTACTAAAGGTTTGCCAGTAGTCAGTGTATGTTTAATTCTTTCTTGAGTTTTTTGACTTTCTATAAGTTTCATAAACGCATCTAGTTCTAATTTATATAGATCATCTTCGCTCAATTCTTTATCAATAGTTGTATCTCCTCCACTTAATACATTTGCTAATTCCTTTCCTATTTCCATACCATGCTCTAAAATAACTTTATCGTTATAAAGTTTTTCCAAAAGTTTAATCATTTTTTCTTTAAGTTGTTTTCCAGATAAATTAAATTTGCATTCTGCAGGTGGAGAAAATTCTTTATTTTTATCTAAAATTTCTTTTGAGATAGATAATAAACTATTTCTGCTCATTATTTTTTTATCTTCAGGTTTTAAATATTTAAAAGGCTCCGCTTCTATTGCTGAGGTAGCTGTTTTTGCGTAACCAATAATATCAAATACTTTTAATGGAGCATAATCTGGATCATTTTTTGCTTCTTTAGTTTGTGACCATCTCCATAGCATTTCCTTGCATCCTCCTCCTGCTGGGATTAAACCAACAATAGTTTCTACAAGACCAACAACTATATTTGTATGTGATACAACAAAATTACTTTGGCAAAGAACTTCAAAACCTCCTCCAAGAGCTAAACCAGATGGAGCTGATATCACAGGATGCTTCGAATACTTTAGATGTTTGCAAGTTTCTTGAAAATATTTTACGAATTTCTCAATTGATTTAAAATCTCCTTTGCTAGCAAAGTCCATTGTATATGATAAATTAACTCCTGCAGAAAATTGCATCGCTTCATTTATTATTATTAAAGGTTTATCAGTTGCATTTTTTAAACTATCCATTGAGTCATAATCCAATGCATTAGCTTTTGTTGTAAATTCAACAATGTTAAAATCATTAAATCTATAAATTTCAGCTGAGTTATTTTTGTCTACTTTTATTGCTTTTGGTTTAATTTTACCAAGTGTTTCTAATTCAGTATATAATTGTCTTTCGCCATAAAAATTTTCATCTTTTGTTTTTGAAAGATTTTCTAAAAATTTATTATTTTCAAAAGAGTCAATTTTTTCAAAGAAATTTTTAACTCCTATTTCTTTTAATATTTCAAAAGGTCCTTTTGTCCAATTAAAACCTAATCTCATAGCCTCATCAATATCATTAAATTTATCAGTAATTCCTGGAACTAATGAAGATGCATATTTAATTATTTTTGAAATAACTGACCAAGCATATTCTCCATATTTATCTTTTCTATTAATTAAATTTACAATATCCATTTTTTCTGATCCTAAGTTAATTTTTTTTGAAATAGAATATTCTCCAGTTTTTAAATTAATTCCTTCTAAAACTTTTTTATTGTCAGTTTTATTCATCCTATAAAAACCTCCTTTGCCTTTTCTTCCTGTATAACCAGTTTCTATAAGTTTTTTGACCAATGGTATTTCTTTTGCAACTTCTTGAAATTCATCATTCTCAGGTAATTCTTTTATAAAACTTTTTAAAACATCGGCCATTAAATCTATGCCGATTAAATCATACAAGCCAAAAACTCCTGTTTTTGGTATTCCCATCGGCCTACCAAAAACTGCATCTGCTTCTTCGATTGTCAACTTCATTTTAAACGCTTCAGTCATTGCAACTTGCATAGCATAAACACCTATTCTGTTTCCGAGAAAACCTGGTGTATCATTACAAATTAACGTTCCTTTTCCTAAATCTTTTTCACAAAACTTTTTTAAAGAGTTTATTTTATTTAAATCGTTATTTTCACTTTTAACTATTTCCAAAAGATCCATATACCTAACAGGATTAAAGAAATGAGTAATGCAAAAATCTTTTTTTTCTTCTTCTGAAAGTTTTTCAGATAAAACTTTAATTGGAATTGACGATGTATTAGATGATACTATTGATTCAGATTTTCTTTCTTTAAATATTTTTTCATAAATATTGTGTTTTATATCTATTCTTTCAACAACAGCTTCAACAATCCAATCTGCTTCACCAACTTCTTTAAAGTCGTCATTAATATTACCAACGCTAATATTATTTATTTTTGACTTATCTATTAGCAAAGGTGGTCTAGATTTTAAAATTCTTTCTCTTGCATTTTCACTTATATCGGTAGTTAAATCTAGCAAAACTACCGGAATATTAGCATTGCAAAGTTGTGCAGCTATTCCACTGCCCATTGTTCCAGAACCAATAACAACAACTTTTTTAATTTCCATTTTGTTTCTTTTCTAAATCCTTAATGTTTATATGGCATTTTATAGCATTTCCATTATCGCCAATTTGCCACGGTGGTGTTTCATTTTTACATTTATCACCTAAAATTCTTGGACAACGTCCTTGAAAACAACATCCTTTTTCGGGAGGTTTATCTTCAACAATATCCTCTGCAACAAGTTTCGGTTTTATATCAGGATCAGGTTCTAAAACTGCACCTAATAAAACTTCTGTATAAGGATGAGATGGAAATTTATAAACATTTTTAGATGGTCCAATTTCACACAATCGCCCTTGATATAAAACTGCAACTCTATCACTTATAGCTCTCACAACTGCAAGGTCGTGGGAAACAAAAACATAAGTAGTTCCAAAGTCTTCTTTTAGTTTTTGAAGTAAATTAAGTACAGCTGCTTGTACAGAAACATCAAGAGCGGAAGTAACCTCATCGCAAAGTATTATATCCGGTTTCGCAGCAAATGCTCTAGCTACTGCAACTCTTTGTTTTTCTCCTCCAGATAATTGTCTAGGATATCTGGTCATATAAAATTTCCCGAGTCTTACTTTTTCAAGAAGTTCAATAATATTTTTTTTTAGTTCTTCTCCTGATAAGCCAAAATATAATTTTAAAGGTTGGGCAAGAATTTCTTCGACAGTATGATTTGGGTTTAAAGATTCATCTGGATTTTGAAAAATTAATTGGATAGCTCTAAGATCACTTGAGTTTCTTTTCTTTAAATCATTTGATAAAACTCTACCTTGATCAAATTTTATACTTCCTTCTTTAGTTCTAAGCAAACCAGCAATTGATTTTAAAATAGTTGATTTACCACTTCCTGACTCTCCAACAAGAGCTAATGTTTCTCCTTTATTAATATTAATATTAATATCTTTTACTGTTGGGTTTGTGTCTGTAATTTTATTTAAAATTTGATCTAATAATTTTTGTTTAGCATAACTTATTGAAACATCAGTTAAGTTTAGTATTTCATTTATTTTGATATTTTTTTCATTTCTTTTTATATTTGATTGTTTTTCACTTTTTTTTTCAATTATTTTTTTATAATTAAAACATCTAACACTTGTTTTCAATTCGCTAACATATTCAAGATTGGGTGAATTTTTTTTGCATTTATCTTCTGCTAGATTACATCTATCATAAAAACTGCATCCTTTTGTTTTTGCTCCTGGCTGAGGTTGACTGCCAGGCATTGAGTCTGGTAAGCCAGCCAAAGATAGTTTAGGAATAGATTTTAAAAGACCATAAGTATAGGGATGAATTGGTTGTTTTAAAATATCTCTTGCGGGTCCTTCTAAAACAATTTCTCCTGAATACATTACAATTATTCTATCACTGACTTGTGCTATAGCTCCAAGATCATGACTAACATACACCATTGAAGTTCCAGTATCTTTTGCAATGAAATTTAAAAGTTCTAAAACGTGTGCTTGCGTTGTTACATCTAAACCTGTTGTAGGTTCATCTAGTAAAAGCAGATCCGGATTCCCTGCTAGTGCCATGCCAACAGCAACTCTTTGTTGTTGACCGCCAGATAGTTCATGTGGATATCTAAGTGCTATAGTTTCCGGCGAAGGAAGTCTAACTTTATTTAGTAATTCTGAAATCTTTTTATCCCTTTCGTTTTTACTTAAATTTGTATGTAGTTTTAATGCTTCATCTATTTGATATCCTATTTTCAAATTTGGAGTTAAAGATTGGCCTGCATTTTGAGGAATCATAGCTATTTTTCTTCCCCTAATTTTTTCCAAATCTCTATTACCCATTGCAAGAAGATTAGATGAATTAAATATACATTCACCTTCCATAGTAAATAAACCTTGTTTCACATAACCCATCATTGCTAATGCAAGTGTACTTTTTCCAGATCCAGACTCTCCTACTATACCCACAGTTTCACCTTTTTTAATATTTGTTGTTATATTTTTAAGAATTGAAATCTCATGACCTTTTTGGCTTTTAAAACCAACAGATAAATTTCTTACTTTTTGAATTATTTCTTTCATAAATTATACCGGAGCCTTGGTTGACCTATCGATTCCTAAAGCTTTAGCAAATGCATCTGCAGTTAAATTTATTCCAATTATTAAACTGCTCAGTCCAACTATTGGGGCAATCACGGCCCAATAAGCAAATGACATAAGTCCTCTAGCATTTGAAATCATCAGTCCCCAATCAGGAGTTGGGGGGCTAACACCAAATCCTAAAAATGATAATGAACTAAAACCCAGTAACATCCATGACCATCTCATTGCTCCTTCTACTAATATGGCGTCTCTTACATTGGGTATTATTTCATTCCAAATAATAGACATATTGCTATGACCTCTAGCTCTTGCTGATATAATAAAATCTTTTGCAATTACATCGTGTGTAGCTGCTCTTGCTACTCTTACTATTCCCTTGCCATAAAAAAAACCAAGAGCAGGAATTAATACTTCAATTGAAGTTCCTAATAGAGATACTATTAATAACATTGCTAATATCCATGGGATAGATAAGAAAGCATCCACTATTCTCATAACCACATCATCAATTTTACCTCCAACCAATCCACAAAAAATTCCTAGCAAACCTCCCCATAGTAAAGCAATCAAAGAACCAAAGAAAGTTATGGTAAGAGCAGTTCTTCCACCCATGATTGTTCTTGTAAAAACATCTCTTCCTAAACTGTCAGTTCCAAACCAATATTCAGATGATGGAGCTTGGAGCATGAGTGTCGGATCAATTGCTTTGTAATCATAAGGCGCCAAATATGGGCTCAAAAATGCCAAAAGAATGTGAAAAACTAAAATACATAAGCCAATAAAACCAGAAGGCCTGGAAGCCATTGTTTTTAAAACCTCTAAAACTTTTAAGAGTATATTTTTTTGTTTTTCTTCAGAAATTTTATTTATCTCCATATTATTTTCTTATTTGTAAACTTTTTAATCTTGGGTTTAACATCAAGGTCATTAAATCTGCTATTAAATTTATGCTCACATAAATTGAAGCAAGGATGATTGCTAAAGCCTGGACGGTTGGTAAATCTCTATTAGATATTGACTCAATCACTAAACGACCAAGACCTGGATAATTAAATACTACTTCTGTAACTACAACACCTCCCAAAAGCCATGCTATGGTTAAAGCTACAACATTGATTGCTGGCAATAAAGCGTTTGGTAAAACGTGTTTAAATACCATTTTCCAATATGGTACTCCTTTTAAAATTGCCATTTGAACATAATCAGTTGCCATGACTTGGATGACACTTGAACGGACCATTCGCGCCATATGAGCAGTCATTATCATCGCAATTGATATTACAGGTAAAATTATATTTGGAAGTAATTCAAAAAATGTAACATCTGTAGGCACTATTACAATTCCTGGTAACCATTGAAGCCAAATAGCTACTATTAAAATTAACAAAGTAGCACTAATAAATTCCGGGATAGTCATTGCAAATATTGTTATTGTTGAAATAGTTATGTCTGGTAGTTTGTCTCTCCAAAGAGCAGTAACAATTCCTAGTACTAAAGCTAGAGGAATACCAATGATTATAGCAGCAGAAGCTAACACCATTGAATTTTTTATTCTTGGCCCCAAAACTTCGTTAATTGGCATCTGACCACTTAAAGAATATCCAAAATCTCCTTGAATAACATTGTATGCCCAAGATAAATATCTTTCATAAGCAGGGATATCTAAACCTAATCTTTTATAACAAGCTTCTAATGCTGCACCATAAGCTTCTCTCTCAAGATAAGTTGTGCAAGCATCACCTGGTAATATTTCTGTTCCAACAAAAGTAATTAATGAAACTATAAATAGAGTTATTAAGCCTAATAAAATTCTTTTAATAATTAAAAACAACATAATTAAGATTGCTGGTATTGATTTTAAAATTAATTATTAATAAATGAAACAAATTTTACAGGCCTAATTAAAGGCCTGTAAAACATTATTTTGTTTTAATCTACTGATAATGTATGCCATCTAATTGAAAAAAATTCAATTTCATCAAGATTTTTAACTCTTGAAGAAGTTACAACTAGTTTGGATACATGGTATGGGATCATAGTTCCAGCTTCTTCCCATAAAGTTTTTTGAGCATTTTGATAAGCTTTTTTTCGTTTATTAAAATTAAGCTCACCTCTAGCGTCAGCTAAGTTCTTGTCAAATGATGCGCTTTTATAAAAAGACTCATTCCATTTTGCACCACTATGATAAGCTTCATGCAAAATACTATCAGCTGGTCTTTCATTCCAACGTGTCATTGATACTGCTTTTTTCATCCAAGTTTCTTTCCAATAACTTTTTGATGGAGTCATTTTAACTTCAGCTTTAATTCCTGCTTTTGCAAATTGTTGTTGAAGTACTTCACCAATTGTTGGCCATGTAGGTTCTTTGGTTGAAACATGGATAACCATTTCTATTCCGTTTGGATATCCAGCTTCTTTAAGAAGTTTTTTAGCTTTTTTAATATCCTGAGGACATTTCATGTTTAGACGATATTGATCAGATGGTGCAACCGGTGTATCACAAGCAACTGTTGCAGCTCCACCCATAACAAGATCAACAAGTTCTTGTCTATCTACAGCTAAACGTACAGCTTTTCTAACTTTTGGATTGTCAAAAGGTGCTGTATCTGTTCTCATAACCATACCTCTCCAGTTTCCTGTAGGTATTACAGAAACATTAAACTTAGAATTACCATCAAATATTTTTTTCTGAGTAAACGGAACATATCTGTTCATATCAATCTGACCTGTAAGAAGAGCTTGAACTCTTGCTTCACCATCAGGTATAGCAATAACATGAACTTCAGCTACTTTTGGAGCACCTTCCCAATAATTTGGATTTGCTTTAAGAATAGTTGTTCCTTCTGCATCAAATTTTTCAACTATAAAAGGACCGGTTCCAATTCCTGTTTTTCCTATAGTGTCTCCAGATCCTGAAGGTATCATTCTTAATCTATAATCAGTTAATAAAAGTGGAAAATCTGCAAAAGAAGTATTCAATTTCATTTTAACAGTATGTGAGTCAACAACCTCAATATCTGTTACTGAACTCATACTTTTTTTTGCAGGTGATCCAATATCAGGATCTTTTACTCTCATTAACGAATACTTTACATCTTCAGCATCAAAATCAGATCCATCGTGAAATTTAACACCCTTACGAAGGTTAAAAGTCCACTCTGTAGCATCTGCATTTCCAGACCAGTCTGTTGCTAATTCTGCTGAAGTTACGCCTTTAAGATTTTTTCTTACTAAACGATTTTGTGTCATAATCACAACTTGAAACAAACGTCCTTTAGTAATTGCATCTAAGTTTGTATCTTTTCCAAATCCAAGATCATGTGACAGTTTAAAAACACCGTTTGATGCATTGGCAGACGAAAATGATACTGATAAAGATATCAATAAAACTGATATCAATTTTATAATGTTTTTCATATTTTCCCTCTCTTTAAAAAAAAAGGAAGTTAACAAGTTGATTGGTAATATCAACAGTCAAAATTGTTACGTTTTTATTGAATCTCTTAAATAGTTAAACTATTTTGCTAAAATAAATTAAACAAATGGGAAAAAACTTAAATAATTTCAGATTTACTGTTAAGCCATCTTATTCTGAAGGAGAAAATGCTCTGGAACTTGCAAGAACTTTGGGTATTCATCCTCTAACTTATCAAGAATTACCTTTTGATCCAGAATATTCAATTTATGCTGGTCGTCGTCTCACAACAGAGAAACTTTCTAATGCAACTCCAGAAGAAATGTATTGGAAAGTAAGACAGGAATTAATTTTCCGACATACAGGAGAATTTCCTTATGAGATTTCAGGTCCTGACTCCTTAAAACTTTTACAAAAAATATTTCCTAGAGATATTTCAAAAGTAGAAATAGGTAGATGTTCATATCAATTTGCTTGTTATCATGATGGTGGAATGATCACTGATGGTTTATTATTGAGAATAGATGATGATCGATATTGGTTTGCACAAGCTGATGGTGATATGATTTCATGGTACAAAGCGCAAGCCAAAGATTTAAATGTAAAAATATTTGATCCAGATGTATGGGTTAGTCAAATACAAGGACCAAGATCAATGGAACTTTTAGATCTTTTAACTAAATCAAATATTTCTTCAAATTGGAAATATTTTGACTGGAAAGAAGTAAATATTTCAGGAGAAAAAATAATTATAAGTCGATCAGGTTTTAGTAATGAGCTCGGTTGGGAAATTTATTTTCGTAAAGAGAATAATATAAAAAAATTAGGAGATCTAATACTTGAAGAAGGTTCAAAAATAGGAATGATATTAACAGCATCTCCAGTTTTTCGATGTAGAAGGATTGAGGCAGGTCTTCTTTCTGCTGGACAAGATTTTACAAATAAAACAGATCCATATTCAGTAGGACTTGGGAGATTTGTTGATACAGATAAAGATTATTTTATTGGCAAAGAAGCTCTTCAAAAAAAAAATAAAGAATGTCTAACTTGGGGTATACGTGTTGAAAAAGGAACAGCAAGTAAGGGTAAAAATTTAAAAATTAATGGAAAAGTTGTTGGAGAGGTTACTTCAAGCACTTGGTCTCCATATCAAGTTTGTGGTGTTGGAATAGTTCGTATGCAAAATAGTGATTTTGGACCAGGAACAATTCTTGATGTTGATTGCACTAATGGCAAAACTCATAAAGGAGAATTGTGTGAGCTTCCAATGTACGATCAAAAAGGTGAAATTGTTAGAGGAAAAAATAAAGATATTCCAAAAGAACCAAATCCATGGGTAGGAATAAAAAAAAGATAATATCAGTTGGTGGAGGAGGTTTCACTCACGAAACAGATGAAAGTCTGGATCAATTTATTATAAATCAATTAAATGTTAAAAATTTTAAAATAGGATTTTTACCAACCGCAAGTAAAGATGATGAAAAAAAGATTGATTTATTTTATAAAAGATTTGAGAGCAATTATTCAGAATTATCACACTTTAATCTTTGTTCTAAAACAGAAGGATTTGAAGAATGGTTTTTGAATAAAGATATAATCTACGTTGGTGGAGGAAACACTTTTTACATGCTTGAAATTTGGAAAAAAAATAATTTAACAAAAATTTTTAAAGAAGGTTACAATAAAGGAATAGTTTTATCAGGTGTAAGCGCTGGAGCTATATGTTGGTTTGACTGGATGTTATCAGATTCAATAGGATCAGGATTCAAACCATTAAGAGGTATAAATTTAATTTCTGGTAGTTGCACACCTCATTCATCAGAATCTGAAAGAATTAATCATTTCCAAAATGATATTAAAAACAGTAAGTTACCTGAAGGAATAGCAATAGATGATGGTGTAGCGGTACTTTTCATTGACGGAAAACCATCAGAGGTTTATTCATCAAGAAAAAATCATGATGCATATTTTATAGATAAAAATAAAAAAATTAGTCTAAAAGAACATATTAAAAAAACTTATGAGTGAAAAAATTATCCCAAGTAAAAAAATACATAGTCTTGAAGATGCGCGTAATCTTTCTAAAAAAAGACTTCCTAAAATGTTTTTTGATTTTGTAGATGGTGCTTCTGGAGATGAAAAACTTTGTGAATTAAATAGTACTGCATTAGATCAAATAAGACTTGAACCAAGAGTTCTTAGAAATGTTGAAAAAAGAAATTTAAGTAAAAAATTTTTTGGTGTTAATTATGATCTTCCTTTTGGATTTGCTCCAATGGGTATGTGCAATTTAACTTGGCCTGGTGCAGACAAAATGCTAGCTAAAGAAAGTATAATTAATAATATTCCAACATGTGTATCTATGGCGTCAACAACTTCGTTAGAAAAAATGTATGAATTTACTGAAGGAAGATCTTGGCTTCAATTATATATATTTCAAGATGAAAAGTTCGTAATGGAACTTTTAGATAGAGCAAAGAAAACAGGGTATAAAACATTAGTATTAACAGTAGATGTTCCAATTCAATTTAGAAGGGCTAAAGATGATAAAAATGGTTTTACGGTTCCATTTAAAATTGGACCTAAACAGTTTTTTGATTTTGCAACTCACCCAAATTGGTCAATTTCAACTTTATTATATGGTATTCCAAAACCAATGAATTACGAAACTTCAAAAGGTGGAAATAAATTTGTTAGAAGTGAAAGCAGAGGTTCAACTGATTGGGAAACTTTAAAACGAATAAGAAATGCATGGAAAGGAAATTTAGTAGTAAAAGGAGTAATGTCGCAAGATGATTCTTTAAAAATTAAAGATATAGGAGCTGATGCTATTCAAGTTTCAAATCATGGTGGAAGACAATTGGAAAGCGCAACTTCAGCAATTAATGCGTTGCCATTAATTAGAAAAGCTTTAGGTCCAGAATTTCCTTTAATTTTTGATAGCGGAATTAGAAGTGGTGGAGATATTATTAGAGCGCTTGCTTTCGGTGCTGATTATGTCATGATTGGAAGGCCATTAATGTATGCTATTGGAGCAGATGGCGCACAAGGTTTAAGAAAAATTATAGAAATAATTAAAGGAGAATTGAGTACAACACTTGGTTTAGTTGGGTTAACTGATATTAATGAAATTACTTCTGAAATTATTGCTCAGAAATTTTTTAAGGATATGAAATATTAAAAATATGAAAAAAAAGATTAGAGGTGGTGCATTAATTGCAAGAGCATTAAAAGAAAAAGGTATTGATAGAGTTTTTACTTTATCAGGAGGTTTTTGTAATCCTGCTTTAGAAGGTTTCATGGAGTGCCAAATGGAAATTACAAATTGCCCTCATGAACAAATTGCGGGACATTTAGCAGATGGACATACTAGGATCACGCGTAAGCCTTCTGTTTGTTTAGTAGGACCTGAAGGTTTTGCAAATGCCGTTCCATCGATGATGGAAGCTTGGGGAGAAAGAACTCCTATAATTTATATTACTGGATCAAGTAGCTTAAAAAGACAAGGGTCAGGAGGATTTAAGGAAATAGATGATGTTTCGATAGCTGCTCCTTTAACTAAATACAGTGCTAGTATTACTGATGGGAGTAGAATTAGAGAATTTGTAGATAAAGCTTATAGAATTGCAACAAATGGCTACCCAGGAGCAGTTCATTTAAGTTTACCTGTAGACATAATGTTTTCTTCTTTTCCAGAAGATGCAGGGCTTGAGGAAAGACCTTTTTCACATAAAGCAAAACCAATTGCAAAAGCGTGGCCTGACCCTAATTCAATTTCAGAAATTTTAGAACTTGCTTCCAATTCAAAAAAACCAATTTTGATTGGTGGGCATGGAATATGGTGGTCACATTCAGAAAAAAAATTAGAAAATGTTGGAAATAGTTTAAATATTCCAGTTTTTAATATTCCCTATCATCAAAAATTGTTGGGAGAAGAAGCAAATTCATATATGGGTTTGGCTGATATCCATCAATATCCACCTTCTGAATTTGCATTAAGTAATTCAGATCTAGTTTTAATGGTAGGAGCTAGATTGGATAATCAAATGAATTTTGGAAATCCTCCTTTTTTTCCAAAAAGTACTAAACTTGTTTGTATAAATGGCTCTCATGAAGAAATAGAATTTAATCGAGCTGCTGATATTAATCTTTTAAGTGACCCTGGTGTATTCTTAGACACTTTAAACAATTTAAAGAAAAATAATAAATGGAACTTAGATAATAATTGGTTTGAAGAAAATAAGAATAAAAAAAAAGATTGGGTTAATAAATCTTTAAAAAATCTAGAAATAGAAGCTGAAGAAGCGAAAAAAAATGGAGGAAAAATACATCCTCTGCAATTATCTCTAGACGTTCAAGATGTTATGAGTGAAAAAGATTGGCTAGTTATAGATGGAGGAAATACACATTTTTGGTCAGAAATAGCAATAAACATTGCAGGAGCAAAAGGTAAAAAACTTGGTGGAATTTTACATCCAGGCACATTTAGCATGTTAGGTGTTGGGGTGCCTTTCGCTTTATCTGCAAAAAATAATAATCCTAATTCAAATGTTATTCTTATAAGTGGAGATGGGGCTTTTTTGTCTGGTGGAATGTCAATAGAAGCTGCTTTTTTTGAAAATAAACCAATTGTTGTTGTTATTGATAATAATGGAGGTTTAGCTTCTATTGGGCAACAGCAAGAACGTTTATTTGAAAGTGGAAAGCGGGTTGCTACTGATTTTAGAGATATTCCTTTCCATAAGATTTTTGAAGGTTTTGGAGGATATGGAGAACTTGTCACAAAAAGAGAAGAGCTTGGACCAGCTTTAAAAAGAGCAATTGCCAGTGGTAAGACTGCATGTGTAAATGTAAAAGCAAAACCAGTATTAAGTCCTATAGTTGCTGCAGTTGCATCTAAAAGAGAGAAATCTTCAATAGAATAATTATGGCAACATTATCATCACATTTATTAAATTCTGTAAACGGTACACATGCTAATAATGTGGATGTAATTATTTATCAAATTAAATCTAATGGTGAAAAAAAAGTTTTCTGTGAAGCTAAAACTGACAATGGTGGAAGACTTTTAAAAGATTTTAAACTTAATGATGAAGATTGCAAATCTGAATATGAAATGGTTTGCAAAACTGGAGATTATTTTTCTGAAAAAAAAATAGTTTCAGAAATTATTGTTAAATTTAAAATGCCAGATCCAAATAAAAAATATCATATACCAATAATAATATCACCAAATGGTTACTCGATTTGGTGGTCTGACTAAAAATTAATTTATAATTTTCAAATATGACAAAAAATATTAAGTTAAATATGTCTAGACGAATAAGAAGAACTCCTTTTACAAATAAAGTTGAAGAATGTGGAGTTTCAGATTTTACCGTAGTTAATCATATGCTTTTGCCAAAAGGATTTAAAAATTCAATTGAAGAAGATTATTGGCATTTAAGTCAACATGTTCAAATTTGGGATGTTTCATGTCAAAGACAGGTACAAATTAAAGGACCGGATGCAAATAAACTTGTACAATTTATGACTCCAAGATCATTGAAAAATATGGAAGTTGGAAAATGTTTTTATATTCCAATAATAGATGAAAATGCAGGAATGATAAATGATCCAGTTTTGCTAAAGCTTGACGATGATATGTTTTGGATATCAATAGCAGACTCGGATATTTTGTTATGGGCAAAAGGTTTGGCACTAGGTTCTAATTTAGATGTAAATATTGTCGAACCTGATGTTTATCCTTTAGCAGTACAAGGTCCGAAATCAGAAGCTTTAATGACAAGTGTTTTTGGTGAAAAAATAAAGAAAATAAAATTTTTTAATTTTGAAGTTTTTGATTTTTTAGGAACCAAACAAATCATATCTAGATCCGGTTATAGTAAAGAAGATGGGTTTGAAATTTATTTTAAAGGACATGGAAATTATTTTGATAGCGTTAAATTAGGAGAACAACTTTGGGATACTATTTGGAAAGTTGGACAAAATTTTAATATTTTACCAGGTTGTCCTAATTTAATTGATAGAATTGAAGCTGGTTTGATGTCTTATGGTAATGATTTTACAAAAGAAAATAATCCTTTGGAATGTAATTTAGATAAGTACTGCAACCCAAAAGAAACTCATGATTTCATAGGTAAAAATGCTTTAAGAAAAATTCAGTCAGATGGAATTAAACAAAAAATGAGAGGAATTATCTTTAATGGTAAACCTTGTGCTGCAACTGGAAAACCTCTTACAATATATTCAAAAAATAATGATAAAATAGGTCAAATTGCATCTGGTATTTACTCTCCTAGAATTAAAAAAAACATCGGACTTTCAATGATTTTAAAAAATCATTGGGAAATTGGCCAAAATGTTATAGTTGAAGGTATCGATGGAACTAAACATGAAGGAATTATAACCGCTTTACCATTTCCAAAATAATCCTATATTGTATTTTTTAAAATGTATAAATCTGTAATAGCTGGATATTCTCGATCGCCATTTACTATGGCCAGAAAAGGTGCTCTTATAGATACAAAACCTGTTAACTTACTTGCAGATGTAATTAAGAATTTAGTTTCTAAATCTAATGTTAAAAAACAAGATATAGAAGATGTTGTTGTAGGTTGTGCATTTCAAGTTGGAGAACAATGCTTTAACATTGGAAAATTAGTAACTTTCTTAACAAATATGGAAGTTAAAACTTCAGGAATGACAGTTGATAGATGGTGCGGATCATCTATGGAGGCAATACATATAGCCGCTGGTAAAATAGCAATGGGATCTGGAAAAGTATTTATTTGTGGCGGTGTTGAAAGCATGACAAGAGTAAACACTGGATTTGATCCAATTCCATATCCTGAAAGTGAAAAAGATAACCCAAATGTATATTTTTCAATGGGGGTTACTGCAGAGAATGTTGCTAAAAAATATGATATTTCAAGAAAAGAGCAACAAGAGTTTGCAATATTAAGTCACCAAAAAGCACACGAAGCACAATTTTCAGGAAAATTTAAAAATGAAATTGTAGCTATAGGTAGTTGTGAAACCGATGGAAATATAAGACCTAAAAGCAATCAGGAAACTTTGAATGGATTAAAATTGGCATTTGATCAAAATGGAACTGTTACGGCAGCAACTTCATCACCTCTTACTGATGGTGCGGCAGCTACATTAATCTGTGAAGAAAATTACGCAAAAGAAAATAATTTAGAAATTTTAGGTAGAATTGTATCTACAGCTGTAGAAGGTTGTGAACCAAATTATATGGGACTTGGTCCAATTGGTGCTTCGAGAAAAGCGCTACAAAGAGCTAACTTAACTATGGATAAAATAGATATTGTAGAATTAAATGAAGCATTTGCTTCTCAGTCTTTAGCTTGCATTAAAGATTTAAAAATAGATCAAAAAAAAGTTAATTTAGATGGAGGAGCCTTAGCTTTAGGACATCCTCTTGGCGCAACAGGAGCTAGAATTACAGGTAAAGCTGCAGAATTATTAAAAAGAGAAAACAAAAAATATGCTCTATCTACTCAATGTATTGGTTTGGGAATGGGTATTGCTACAATAATCGAAAGTATAAATTAAAGAAGACTTGGAAGCCAAGTTGAAAAAATAGGAAATAAAATCATTAAAATTCCATAAACAATCCCGACTAAAGTAAATAATGGAACTTCTTTAAAAGCATTAGCAGGGTTTTCTTTTATAACACCTGCGGCTGTATAAATACCAACACAGACGGGTGGTGTGATCATTCCAATACCTGCAAAAGCAACGAACACAACATATAAATGTAATAAACTTTGATTAAATGAAAGAGTTATTGCTGCAAAAATAGGTACTGTTAAATAAAAAACTGGAACAATTTCTATAAATGTACCTAAAATTAAACATATAGCTCCTAACATAATCCAAAATAAATTTACGCTAACACCCATATCAGTGAAATATGTAATTATTTTTTGTGGAGCTTGAGTATAAGTAAGAACAACACTTAGAAATGTTGCTGTAGCAATAATAGAAAATATTACTGCAGTAATTATTGCTGTTTCTTTAAGACAACTGATTAAAGAAGACAAGGTTAGTTCTTTATAAATTAAAAAACCTATGGCTACAGCATAAACGCCCGCTACAGCTGCTGACTCAGATGGTGTTAAAAAACCAGCATATATTCCTCCTAAAATTATTACTGGAGTTATTAAAGCTGGTAAAGCAGAAATAAAGGAGTTTATTCTTTCTTTAAATGTAGCTTTTTTATCTGTTTTAATGTGTCTGCATTTAAATAAAACTAATAGAACCATTAAAACAAGAAGAATTAAACCTGGTATCACACCTGCGGCAAAAGTTTTAGAAACGGGTACATATGTAAGCGCACTAAATAAAATAGCCGCATTTGAAGGAGGTATTAAAGCTTCAAGTAAAGCTGCAGAAGCTGCTAGCACAACAACAAATGGAGTAGGATAACCTTGTTCAATCATTTTAGGCATCATGATAGTTCCAACAGCAGTAATTGCAGCAAGTATTGATCCACAAAAAGCTGCAAAGAAACCCATTGCGATAACCATTGCCACTCCTAAACCACCAGGCCAATGTCCAACTAATGTTGTTGCAAATTTTACTAATCTTAACGCAGCACCTCCTTTTAACATGGCCATTCCACTAAATATGAATAATGGAACAGCTATAAGAACATGTTTAGTTAAAGCACCAAAAGATACTTGAATCAAAACTGACCAAGGAAGATTAAGCCCACCAATAGCAGCTATGGAACTGCCTAAACCAAAAACTAAGAATATAGGAACAGAAATAATTAAAGTTATTAATGATAATATAAATGCAATTGTAAACATCAATTCAAACTAGCGATTAAATAAGTCTGAAATATTATCAAACATTAATTCTAATGATGCCAAAGCCAAAATTAAGAAACCAACTGGAAAAGCTAAAAACATCCACCATATTGGAATACTAATTTCTATTTCCATTACTTGTCCTAAATTATAATACATTAATGTTGCATCCAGTCCTGCTTTAAAAAAAACACAAGCTGAAATAAAAGCAACTAGATTAACAATAAGAAATAAAATATTTTTAACTTTTCTAGATACTAGAGGTGTTAAAAAATCTACTTTTATATGTTGGCCTTTTTTTAACAAAGGTCCAAGTAATGGGAAAACTAACCAGCTAACTAAAACAGGTGGCAGTTCTATAAACCAAGCAAATCCTGTTCCTGTTATAAATCTTGTGGTTGCACTTAAAAATAAAGCTGCAACCATTATAAAAATAATTATTATTGCGAGAGTTAATGTAGCAGAAGCAAGAACGCTATTAACTGCTCGCAATAATTTCATTTTTTAGACTAAGTTAAAAACCTACTCTAATTATTTAGCGTACTCTTGAGCCGCAAGTAAGGCATCCGAGTCGATCATTTTAGCCATAGCAGGCATAACTTTTTCTTTCATAAGCTTATCAAATTTCGCTTTTTCAGCTCCTGAAAGAGTGGTTACTACGCCACCTCTGTCTTGGAATTCTTTAAGAACAGTTTCGCCGTGATCCATAATTCTATCCGTTGAAAGAGTTCCTACTTCTTTACCAACATCCATAATTATTTTTTGTAAATCTGCCGGTAATCCATTAAACCAAGTAGAATTTGCCATAATATATGCATCAGCATAATATTGATATGGTTTTTGAGCGTATTTTAAAAATTCCCACCAGCTATAAGCTTTAATGCTTCCTGGAGGACTATTTATTGTATCAATCATTCCAGACTGTAAAGCGTTATATACTTCTCCAGTTTTTAAAGAGACACGATTTGCTCCAAGAGCATCCCACATAGGTTCTTCACTCTTAAGCAATCTTCTAGCTTTTAAACCTTTCATGGCATCAATGCCGGTTAATTCACGCGCACTAGAAAGTGACATTACAGGTCCAACAGGATTATACATAATTAATGTTGAATTAGTTTTTTTCGTTAGATCTCCCCAAATTTCTTTCCCTTTAGAAGAGTTTTGAAAAAAACCTCTTTGCTGTTCCCAAGAATTAAAAAGGCCAGGAAAAGAAGCAACGTTAAAGTTTTTATTTATAGGAGGAAAACTAACAACTCCAACTATACCACCAAGCTCAACCGCTCCTGATGTTACAGCACCCATTACTTCTCTTATTCCAAATAATTGTTTAGATGGATAAACTTCTATTT
>QCPT01000019.1 GCA_003212415.1 Pelagibacteraceae bacterium AG-439-F23 | reverse complement strand
TTTAAAAATAAAAAAACTAAAGATTTAATAAAACCATATTTTACAACTAAAGAAAAAGGTACTGGACTAGGTTTATCTATTGTAGACAAAATTATTAGTGATCATAATGGATCAATAAATTTTATAAATCAAAATAATGGAGCTAAAATTCAGATAATTATTCCAAATAAGTAATTTAACAAAATGTCAGCAGAAATATTAATTGTAGATGATAACTCGGATATAAGATTTATACTTGATGAGCTAATTAAAGAGTCAGGTTATAAAACTAGACTTGCCGCTAATTTTAATCAAGCATTAACAGAGATAGATAAAAAACTTCCAGATGTTGCAATATTAGATGTAAAATTAGACAAAGGTGACAATGATGGTATTCAATTATTAGATCATATTAAAAAAAAGAATACTGATATCCCAGTTATAATGATTTCTGGTCATGCAAATATTGAAATGGCTATTAATTCACTTAAGGCTGGTGCATTTGAATTTATTCAAAAGCCTTTTGATAAAGATCGATTGCTTAATTTTGTTAACAGAGCTGTAGAAAATTATAATTTAAAAAATGAAAATAAGAATTTAAATAGTAAATTATTCCATTCATTTGATTTGATAGGCAAAAGTTCAAATATAACATCTATTAGAGATCAAATTGAAAAATTATCTCAATCAGAGAGCAGAGTATTTATAAGTGGACCTACTGGATCTGGAAAAGAGTTAATTTCAAGAAAAATTTACAAAAATTCTAAAAGAAAAAATGGACCATTTATTATAATTAATGGAGCATTATTGGATACAAAAAAATATGAATTAGAATTATTTGGTGAAGAAAAGTACGATGGTTCTATAATTTATGGAGCTTTAGAAAAAGCTTCAGGAGGTGTTTTACTTATTGATGAAGTTACAGAAATTCCTCTTGAAACTCAATCGAAAATATTAAGAGTTATAATTGACCAGAAGTTTAAACGTTTAAATAGTAATCATGACATCAAAGTAGATGTAAGAATAATTTGCTGTAACAGTAAAGACATTTATAAAGAAATTAAAAATGGAAATTTTAGAGAAGATCTTTATCATCGTTTAAATGTTTTCAATATAAAAATAGATCCTTTAAATAAAAGAATAGAAGATATTCCTCTTCTAACAGATTATTTTATCGAAAATATTTGCAAAACATATAATTATAAAAAATTCTCGATAAGTGATAATAATTATTTATTAAATTATGATTGGCCTGGAAATGTAAGAGAACTTAGAAATTTAATAGAGAGAATTGCCATTTTGTCTCCGGGCGATAATAATGAAAAAATTATAAATATTATTAAAGAATCGTTATCAAAATCAGTAGATGAAAATTTTTCAGTTACTGATACATTGTCAATACCACTAAGAGAAGCCAGAGAAAGTTTTGAGAGAGAGTATTTAGTATCCCAATTAAACAAGTTTAGTGGAAATATCTCCAAAACTGCCAAATTTGTAGGAATGGAAAGATCAGCTTTACATAGAAAATTAAAGATTTTGGGTGTTAAGGATTTAAATTAATGAATATTATTATTTGTGGCGCTGGTAGAGTTGGATACACAATAGCTAAATTATTAAGTGAACAAAATCATTCAATTACTGTTATAGATCAATCTAGTGAAGATATTCAGAAAATAAATGAATCTCTAGATGTTAAAGCTATAGTGGGTAAGGCGACATCCCCATCTGTTCTTGATAAAGCTAATGCAAATGACACTGATATGTTAATAGCCGTAACAAGAAATGATGAAATTAACATGTTAATATGTCAAATCGCATATTCGATTTTTAAAATTCCAAAAAAAATAGCAAGAATAAGATCTCAAGAATATCTTGATCCTAAATTTTCAAGTTTATTTAATAAAGAAAATTTACCAATTGATTATGTAATATCTCCTGAAATAGAAATAGCAAAATCAATTCAAAGAAAATTAGAAGCACCTGGAGCTTTAGATAATATTCCTTTTGCAGACAATAAAATAAGATTATTAGAAATTTTAATTGATGAAAAATGCGCAATATATGGAATTAAACTTAATGATTTAACTCAAAAATTTCCAAATTTAAATGCTTATATTTTAGGAGTAGTTAGAGATGATAATTTTATAATTTTGAAAAAAAATGATTCTCTTAAACATAATGATAAAGCATATGTAATGGTGAATTCTAATAAAATGCAAGAAACACTAAAAGTATTTGGTCATAATGAAAAAATTTCTAATAACATACTTATAATTGGAGGTGGTAATATTGGTTTTAATTTAGCAAAAAATATCGAACAATCACATGAAGATACTAGAATAAAAATAATTGAAAAAGACAAGTCTAGAGCAGAACTTATTGCAAATGAATTAAATAATTCAATTGTAATAAATGGTGATGGATTAGATGAAGATGTTTTAAATGAAGCAAATTTAGAAGATGTAGAAACAGTACTTGCTTTAACAAATGACGATGAAGACAATTTAATGGTAAGTATTCTAGTAGAAAAATTCTCTAAAGATAAAAGAACTATGGCTTTAATTAATAAACCAAATTATTCATTATTACAATCATCACTAAAAATTGATGATTTAATTGATCCTAGAATGAATACTGTTTCTAGTATTTTAAAACATGTGCACAAAGGAACCATTGAAAATGCATATACTATTTTAAATGGTGAATATGAAGTTATAGAAGCTGAAATTATAGAATCATCAGATCTTATAAATCAAGAATTAAAAAATTCTAATTTACCTGATGATATAAGAATTGGATCAATAATTAGAGGAGAAAAAATAATTCTACCATCTTCTAATTACGTGTTTAAAAAAAATGACACTGTAATTCTTTTGTCTAAAAGAGATCAATTACCCACGGTAGAAAATATTTTTAGAATTAGTTCTGTCTAATTTTAATGAGTAGGTTTAGTTTAATATACATTGGTAGTTTTCTTATATTGTTAAGCGTTTTTTCTTTTTTTAACATAATTTATTCTTATTATTTTAATATTTTTCTAAATATAGATGCTTATACTTATATCTTTGTTATTTCATTGTGTCTGGGATTAATAGCAATATTCTTAAAAAATATTAAATTTAAAAAAGTTTTAATATATGAAAAAATAATTACAGTATTATTTGGTTATTTGTTTTTTCCTTTAATTATTTCAATACCGTTTTACTTTAGCATAAATAATATTTCTTTTTTAAACTGTTATTTTGAAGCAATATCTGGATTTACATCAACAGGATTTACAATATTCGATAATATTAAACAAATTGATACAAGTTTGATCTTATGGAGATCAACTTCACAATGGATAGGTGGTTTATATTTTCTATTTTCATTACTTTTGTTAATCGATATTTTTGATGATAATTTAAAAAAGTCTGTAACAAATTATATATCTTTTAATTCAACAGAAATTTTAAAACAATCTCTAAAAATTATAATTCTGTATGCTTTTCTCACATTTATTATTTTTTTATTACTTAAATTAATTAATTTAAGAACATTTGATGCTTATAATTTATCAATCACAATAATATCTTCAGGAGGTTTTTTATCTATAAACAATTTTGATAATTTATTTGTTACAGATTTAAGTAAAATTATTTTATCTATAACTTTTTTATTTTCATATTTTAGTTTATTTTTTACATATAATTTACTTTTTGTAAGAAAAAAATACATTAATTATCTAAGTGAAGATTTCTATTTATTATTATATCTATTTATAATTATTGCATTTATTTTTGTTTTTTTTAATTTTGATAATAATTTTTTAAGTATATTGGTTTCAATAACTAGCAGTGTATCAAATTTAGGAATTTCATTTAATGATACACCAAAAAATTTGTCGTTTATTTTTTTGATACTTGTTATTATTGGTGGTTCATTTTTTTCAACAAGCTCTGGTTTAAGAGTAATTAAAGTTTTATCTTTAATAAAATTTTCGTTAAATAATTTACTTTCTCACACAAAACCAAATCAAATCTACTTGAATAAAATTTCATTAAACAAATCAAACACTAATATAACAGATATGAATAAATATTTTTTAACAATATTAATTTTTGTTATTTCATTATTTTCCATTACTTTATTTCTTACCATTTCAGATATTGACTTAGAAAAAGCATTCAAAATTGGAATACTTACAATAATGAATACAGTTAATTCACCAATGTACGGTGTAGAAGAATTTGATTTTTATAACTTAAGTATTTTTGCTAAATTTACACTAATTACATTTATGGTAATTGGTAGAATTGAGTTATTAACAATTTTTATTTTATTTAAAAAATTCCTTTTCAAAAATTAATTAAGTATTATAAATCTATTAAATTGCGCCCTTAGCTCAGCTGGATAGAGCAACGGTTTTCTAAACCGTGGGTCGGAGGTTCGAATCCTTCAGGGCGCGCCATTTTTCACTACTTTTAGAGTTTTTTTGGTATTGATGAAAAGTAAACTTTCTGCTTTACTCTCAACAATTCAAATTAGATTTTGAATTATTTGTTAACAAATAAATAATAAACAAGAGGAAGAAATAATGTTTAAATTAATAAAACAATTAACTTCTGTAGTTGCTATGTTTGCGGTTCTATTTACTTTTACAACTGAAACTATGGCTGCTGGGAAGTCTAAAACTCTAAAAAACACTACAAAGAAAGGTTTTGTAAGATGTGGAGTTTCTCAAGGTCTTCCAGGATTTTCTAATGCTGATGCTGCAGGAAATTGGACTGGTGTTGACGTTGACGTATGTAGAGCTGTAGCTGCTGCAGTACTAGGTGATGCAAGTAAAGTTAAATTTACTCCACTAAGTGCTAAAGAAAGATTTACTGCTTTAACATCTAATGAGATTGATATCTTATCAAGAAACACTACTTGGACACTTTCTAGAGATGCTGATATTGGTCTTACTTTCGTAGGAGTAAACTTTTATGATGGTCAGGGCTTTATGGTTAGAAAAAATTCAGGAATTTCATCAGTGAATGATTTTAAAGATGGAGTTTCTGCATGTACTAACCTAGGAACAACAACTGAGCTTAACATGAGAGATTTCTTTAATTCTAAAGGAATCAAATATGAGCCAGTAACTTTCGAAAAAGCTGATGAAGTTGTTGCTGCATATGATGCTGGAAGATGTGATACTTACACTACTGATAAATCTGGTTTAGCAGCTCAAAGAATTAAATTGAGTAACCCAGATGATCATATTGTTTTACCTGAAACAATTTCAAAAGAGCCTTTAGGCCCTGTAGTTCGTCAAGGTGATTCTGTTTGGGAAGATATCGTAAGATGGTCCCTAAACGTAATGATCGAAGCAGAAGAGTACGGTGTTAATTCTTCAAATGCAGACTCTATGAAAACTTCTGACAACCCAGCTGTTAAACGATTAGTTGGTGCAGAAGGTGAATTAGGTGCTGCTTTAGGTCTAGATAATGACTGGAGCTTAAGAATTATCAAACAAGTTGGTAACTACGGTGAAAGCTATAAAAGAAATATAGCTGATACTGGAATTCTACCTGACAGAGGTCCAAATGAATTATGGACAAAAGGCGGAATTTTATACGTTCCACCAGCAAGATAATTTTTATCTTAAAAAATAATTAAAAAGGGCTAGATTTATCTAGCCCTTTTTTTTATAAATCGTATTGACTTGTGAATTTTAAAAAAATATTACCCCAGTTTCTTACCATACTAGCAGTAATACTAGTATTTGGTTTTTTTACCTACAATGCACAAGTAAATATGGAGAACAGAGGTATTACCTTTGGTTATGGTTTTTTATCTCAAGAGTCATCATTTGATGTTCAATTTTCTTTAATAGAATATGATGGTTCTCATTCTTATTTTAGAGCTTATCTAGTAGGTTTATTAAATACTATATTGGTCTCTGTTATTGGGATAATATTTGCAACTGTAATTGGAGTTGTTGTAGGTATTGCAAGATTATCTAAAAACTATCTTATTGAAAGAACAGCAGCTGTTTATGTTGAATTTTTTAGAAATATCCCTTTATTATTACAGATATTTTTTTGGTATTTTGCAGCTCTAAGAGCGTTACCTCTACCTCAAAAAGCAGAACCTATATTTGGAGTTTTCTTTTTAACAATAAAAGGGCTTTTTGTACCTGCATTTATATGGAATAATTTAGATATTTTTATTTATTCAATAATTGCAGCAATTATATCAATTATTTTTGTTAGAATTTATGCAAGAAAAAAACAAGAATCTGAGGGAAAACAAACTCCAGTCTTATACATTTCAATCGGATTATTATTAATTTTACCACTTTTAAGTTTTATTATTGGTGGATCAAGTTTTTCAATAGAAATTCCTGTTATAAAACAATTATCAAATACATCATTTACTTATGAAGGGGGTATAGGTTTACCACCAGAATTAATAGCATTAGCATTAGCTTTGTCACTATATACAGCAACATTCATAGCTGAATGTGTAAGAGCAGGAGTACAAGGTATAGGAAAAGGTCAAAAAGAGGCTGCTGCATCCATAGGTTTAACACCAAATCAAGTATTAAAATTAGTTGTTATGCCTCAGGCTTTAAGAATTATAATTCCACCTACTACTAACCAATATTTAAATTTAACAAAAAATTCTTCTTTAGCTGCAGCTATAGCTTATCCAGATCTAGTCTTAGTTTTTGCTGGTACAGCTTTAATGCAAACAGGAAGAGCGATTGAAATTGTTTCTATTACAATGTTAACCTATTTATCACTAAGTATAACTATCTCTATATTCATGAATTGGTACAATAAAAAAATAGCAATTAAAGAAAAATAATGAATAAAATTAATATTTTAACACCTGACAAAAACAATTTACAAACTTATTTGTATACAGGAATTTTCTTATTTTTTTTAAGTGTATTTGACGTATCTTTAAATTCATTTTTTAATATTAATTTAACTTCATTTTTACCTGGATCTATTAGTTTTTTCTTACCTTTGGTTTTTGGTTTAATTGGCTTACATCTGATTAGAATTGAGTATTCTGGAATAAAAAATTTGGATTTGATAAATAAAAATATTAATACAAATGCATTTAATGCTTTTTTATCATTAATAATTATTTTTGTAGTAATAAAATCATTACCTCCATTACTTAGTTGGTTCTTTTTGGATGCTAATATATCAGGTGATAGTAAAGATGCATGTACAGGAAGCGGTGCATGTTGGACTTATATAAAAATTTGGTTCAATAGATTTATGTACGGCATGTATCCAAATGATGAACAATGGAGAATAAATTTATCTTTTATATCACTAGGATTTCTTGGATCTGTTGGTTTTTTTGCTACAGAAAAATTTAAAAAATATTTAACTTTATATTATGTTGTTATTTATCCCATTATAGCATTATTATTCATTTACTTTTTTATTTCAGGTGGTCCAATATTTTTTGATTTTTCATATGGAATCATTGCATTAGTTGTTTCAATTATATTAGGTTTCTTTATTCCATCTAAATTTAAAATGTATTATTTTATAATAGTTCCCATAACTATTTACATATTATTAAAATATGTCTTTTTCTATGAAGAACTAATTGAGTTGGGAAAATTAGAGGCACTTGAATGGGTTGAGACAGGTGCTTGGGGAGGTTTATCATTAACATTCATTGTATCATTTTTCTGTTTAATATTCTGTTTTCCGATAGGTTTATTTTTATCCTTGGGGAGAAGATCTGATTTTCCTATAATTAAATATATATCAATTGGGATGATTGAATTTTGGAGAGGCGTTCCATTAATAACTGTACTTTTTATGTCTTCTGTTATGTTTCCAATGTTTTTACCAGAAGATTTATTCATAGATAAACTAGTAAGAGTAATTATTGCAATTTCATTATTCGAAGCAGCATATGTAGCTGAAGTTATAAGAGGCGGATTGCAAGCTTTACCAAGAGGACAGTATGATGCTGCTAAATCATTAGGTATGGGATATTGGAAAATGCATATTTTTGTAATATTACCACAAGCTTTAAAATTGGTAATTCCAGGTATTGCAAATACATTTTTGGCACTTGTAAAAGACACTCCTTTAATATTTGTTGTTGGTTTGCTAGAGATTGTTGGAATGCTTAATCTTGCAAAAACAAACCCTGATTGGTTAGGATTTGCCATGGAAGGATATGTGTTTGCTTCAGTATTATTTTTTATTATTTGCTATACTATGAGTAAATATAGTTATAATTTAGAACAAAAGTATAAAACAGAAAGATAATTAATGCCAGATTCAATAATAAAGATAAATAATATGAATAAATGGTTTGGAGATTTTCAAGTTTTAAAAGATATAAATTTAGAAGTAGAGCAAAATAAAAAAATCGTTGTATGTGGACCTTCTGGTTCTGGTAAATCAACTTTAATTAGATGTATTAATAGACTTGAAGAACATCAAAAAGGATCAATCATTGTTGATGGAACAGAATTAACAGAAGAAACAAAAAATATTGAACAAATTAGAGCAGAAGTTGG
The DNA here is from genome assembly GCA_003212415.1 of Pelagibacteraceae bacterium AG-439-F23. Classification (GTDB taxonomy): domain Bacteria; phylum Pseudomonadota; class Alphaproteobacteria; order Pelagibacterales; family Pelagibacteraceae; genus Pelagibacter. The sequence goes on along the minus strand of QCPT01000019.1, from coordinate 13,807 downwards.
AATGGTGTTTCAGCAATTTAATTTATTTCCACATTTATCAATATTAGATAATTGTACACTTGCACCTATTTGGGTAAAAAAAATGCCAAAAAAAAAAGCTGAAGAATTAGCTTTAAAACAGTTAAAACAAGTTCAAATAGATGATCAAGCACACAAATATCCTGGTCAATTATCAGGGGGACAACAACAAAGATGTGCAATAGCAAGAGCTTTATGCATGGAACCTAAAATAATGCTTTTTGATGAACCAACTTCTGCTCTTGATCCAGAAATGATTAAAGAGGTCCTAGATGCTATGGTAAATCTAGCTAAAGCTGGAATGACAATGATTGTGGTTACTCATGAAATGGGATTTGCAAAAGAAGTTGCGGACGAAGTTATTTTTATGGATGAAGGCATGATTGTTGAAAGAGCAAGTACAAAAGAATTTTTTGCCAACCCAAAAAGTGACAGAACTAAGCTATTTTTGAGCCAAATTCTATAGAATTATTTTAAAAAATAGTTAAAATTGTATCTTGACAGGTTTTTATAATCATCAAAATTTTAAAATATCTAAAATTATTTTACTTGCATAAACAATTCTATTTCTATTAACTACTGATAAATTTTATTTATAGAGGGGTCTTAAATGGAACAAAATTTTAATAAACATTTGGGTAATAAACTTAAAATTAGAAGATTGTCATTAGGTTTAACTCAGACTAAAGTTGCTAAAGCAATAAACGTAACTTTTCAACAAATACAAAAATATGAAAAAGGAACTAATGGTGTTAGTTCTATAAGGTTACTTCAATTATCAAACTATTTAAAAGTACCTATTAATTATTTTTTTGAAGATTATTCAGAATATTTATTAAATGTTGATAAATCGAAAGAAAGTCATATGAATATTAACTATAATTTTTTAGTTAAAATTTATTCTGAATTTACAGAAGATCAAAAAATTAAATTCAATAAAAATATTCAAATATTTGGTTCTAATATTTCTAAAGTAGGTTAGTTTAAAATTTTTGGCTCCTCGGGCAGGACTCGAACCTGCGACCAATTGATTAACAGTCAACTGCTCTACCAACTGAGCTACCGAGGAATGTAATCTTGCAACTTACTTTTTTTTAACTTTAACTCAAGAATTTTTTTTGGAGGCAACGCCCGGAATCGAACCGGGATACAAGGATTTGCAATCCTCTGCGTAACCATTCCGCCACGTTGCCAAAATACACATATTACTCAATAGTTGTTCTTATATAGTAGTTTTTTTCAAATAGTCTATTAATTTCAATCTTAAATTCATTATTGTTTATTCAAATGATTAATTTATAAAATAATTAATCAATGAGTTCAGATAAATATATCCATACAGAAGTAGAAAATAAGATTTATTCTTATTGGGAAAAGAACAATTTATTTAAACCAAAAAAAAATAATAAAACATTTTCTATAGTTATTCCCCCACCAAATGTTACTGGAAGCCTACATATGGGCCACGCCCTTAATAATTCAATTCAAGATTTATTAACAAGATTTCATAGAATGAACAACTATGAAACATTATGGCAGCCAGGTACAGATCACGCTGGAATAGCTACACAGGCATTAGTAGAAAAAAAACTAGCAAGTGATGGAATTAAAAAGAACGAATTAGGTAGAGATAAATTTATAGAAAAAGTCTGGGAATGGAAAAATCAGTATGGTGACATAATAATTAATCAATTAAAAAAATTAGGCTGTTCATGCGATTGGTCTAGAAATGCCTTTACGATGGATGATAATTTGTCAAAATCTGTAATAAAAGTTTTTGTTGATCTTTATAAAAAAGATTTAATTTATAAATCAAAAAAACTAGTAAATTGGGATGTTGTTCTTAAAACTGCTATTTCTGATTTAGAAGTAGATCAAAGAGAAGTTAATTCAAAATTATATCATATAAGATACTCAATAGAGAGTTCAGATGATTTTATAACTATAGCAACCACTAGACCTGAAACTATGCTGGGTGATACGGCTATAGCTGTAAACCCTAAAGATGATAGGTACAAATCACTAGTAAATAAATTTGTTATTATTCCTTTAGTAGATAGAAAAATTAAAATAATCGAAGATGATTATGCTGATCCAGAACAAGGTACAGGTGCTGTTAAAATTACACCAGCTCATGACTTTAATGATTATGATGTAGGACAAAGAAACAATTTAGAAATTTTAAATATATTTACATCTGATGGTAAAATTAATGAAAATGCACCTAAAGAATTTATCGGTTTAGATAGATTTGAGGCTAGAAAAAGATTGTTAAAAAAACTTAAAGAAAATAAATTTTTAGTTAAAGAAGAAAATATTAAAAATAAAATTCCTTATGGAGATAGATCAAATTCTATTATTGAACCTTTTTTAACAGAACAATGGTTTGCTGATGCTAAAAAATTAGCTGTTAAAGCGAAAGAAGTTGTGAATACTAAAAAAACAAATTTCTTTCCTGAAAATTGGTCTAAAACTTATTTTCAATGGATGGATAATATTGAACCTTGGTGTATCTCAAGACAACTGTGGTGGGGGCATCAAATTCCAGCTTGGTACGGTCCAGATAAAAAAATTTTTGTAGCAATTAATGAAGATGAAGCAAAAGCTGATGCAAAAAAACATTATAATAAAGATGTTGAATTAATTCGTGATCCAGATGTATTAGATACTTGGTTTTCTTCTGGTCTATGGCCGTTTGCAACGCTGGGATGGCCTGATGAAAAAAAATTTGTAGCAAAATTCTACCCTACATCAGTTTTAGTTACAGGTTTTGATATTATATTTTTTTGGGTTGCAAGAATGATTATGTTTGGAACAGAATTTTTAAACAAAGAACCGTTTAAAGATATTTATGTTCATGCATTAGTTAGAGATGAAAAAGGACAAAAAATGTCCAAGTCAAAAGGTAATGTTATTGATCCTTTAGACTTAATAGAAAAATATAGTGCTGATGCGTTAAGATTTACTTTGCTTTCAATGGCATCACCAGGTCGAGATGTAAAATTATCTGAAGATAGAGTTAAAGGATATAGGAATTTTTTAAATAAAATATGGAATGCAAATAATTTTTTAATTCAAAATGAATGTAGTTTTAATAATGTAGAAAAGCCTAATGAGTTAACAGTTAACATTAATAAATGGATTTATTCAGAATTTTTATCCAAAAAGGATGAAATACAAAAAAATATTAAAGATTATCGTTTTGATGAAGCTGCAAAAAATGCATATCAATTTGTATGGCATTCATTTTGTGATTGGTATTTAGAACTTTCAAAGACAATTTTATTTTCAGATAATAAAGAAGCTATTAAGGAAGTAAGAAATGTTTCGAGTTTTATATTTAGAGAGATACTGAAAATTCTTCATCCATTTATACCTTTTATTACTGAGGAAATTTGGCTTAATAATAAATTAGATAAAAATAGTAATGATTTTTTAATGTATTCCAACTGGTCAACTGAAAAATCAACTAAAGATAGAGATATCGAAGATGTAAATAAAATAATAAATATAATATCTGCTATTAGGTCATTTAAAAACGAACTAGGTGTAAGCCCTGGTTCTTTGATAGACCTATCATTAAAAAGTACATCTATGAAAACAATAGATTTTTTTAATAAAAATGCATTAGTTGTTAAAAAACTAGGTAGAATCAATAATATTTTAGATAAAGATCTAGATAAAAGTTCAGCAACTTTAGTTATTAATGGAGAAATGTATAAACTATATTTTGAACAAGATGTTGATTTAGAAATAATTAAAAATAACTTAACAAATAAGCATTCAAAAATTAAAGAAGAAATGAATAAAATCAATATAAGGTTAACTAATAAAAGTTTTACAGATAAAGCACCTAAAGATATTGTAGAACAAGAAAAAACAAACTTTGATAACCTAGATAAAGATGCTAAAAAAATAGAGCTAACTATAAAAAACTTATAATGAAAAAATTTAATAAAAGAAAATTACCTAGTAGACATACATCTTTAGGTCCAGATAAGGCTCCACAAAGATCTTTTTATTATGCGATGGATTTAACTGAAAAAGATGTAGCAAAACCTTTTGTAGGTGTTGTATCAACATGGAATGAAGCTGCTCCATGTAACATTAATTTAATGAAGCAAGCTCAATCAGTTAAAAAAGGTGTACACTCTGCAGGCGGAACGCCAAGAGAATTTTGTACAATTACTGTAACGGATGGAATTGCAATGGGACATGAGGGAATGAAGTCTTCGTTAATTTCAAGGGATGTAATTGCAGATTCAACTGAACTTACAGTTAGAGGTCATTGTTATGATGCTTTAGTAGGTTTAGCAGGCTGTGATAAATCATTACCTGGTCTTATGATGTCTATGGTTCGATTAAATGTACCAAGTGTTTTTATTTATGGTGGCTCAATTTTACCAGGAAGATTTAATGGTAAAGATGTTACCGTCGTAGACGTTTTTGAAGGTGTTGGAAAATATACATCAAAAAAAATGACTGCTCATGCTTTAAGAAAACTTGAATTAAAAGCATGCCCTAGCGCAGGTGCTTGTGGTGGTCAATTCACTGCAAATACAATGGCCTGTGTTTCTGAAGCAATTGGATTAGCGTTACCATATTCTGCTGGAACTCCAGCTCCATATACTGAAAGAAATAAATATGCGCTAGCAAGTGGTAAGGCTGTAATGAATTTATTAGCAAAAAAAATTAGACCAAGAGATATAGTAACTAGAAAGTCATTAGAAAATGCTGCAACAATTGTTGCTGCTACAGGTGGATCTACAAATGCTGGTTTACATTTACCAGCTATTGCAAATGAAATTGGAATTAAATTTGATTTAATGGATGTTGCTAAAATATTTAAAAGAACTCCTTATTTAGCTGATCTAAAACCAGGTGGTAAATATGTGGCTAAAGATATGTGGTTAGCCGGAGGTGTTCCAATGTTATTAAAAACTCTTATGGATGGTGGTTTTATCCATGGTGATTGCATGACAGTTACCGGAAAAACTATGAAGGAAAATTTAAAAAATGTTAAATTTAAAACAAACCAAAAAGTAATGAGAGAATATAGCAACCCTTTATCAAAAACTGGAGGTGTTGTTGGATTAAAAGGAAACTTAGCTCCAGAAGGCGGAATAGTTAAAATTGCAGGATTAAAAAAATTACAATTCACTGGTAAAGCAAGATGTTTTAATACTGAAGAAGATGCTTACAAAGCAGTTAAAAACAGAAAATATAAAGATGGTGATATTATTATAATTAGATATGAAGGACCAAAAGGAGGTCCCGGTATGAGAGAGATGCTCCAAACAACAGCCGCAATATACGGACAAGGAAAAGGAGAGAAAGTTGCTCTTATAACGGATGGAAGGTTCTCTGGGGCTACCAGAGGCTTCTGTATAGGTCATGTGGGTCCTGAGGCCTCTGTAGGCGGTCCTATAGCACTTTTAAGGAATGGAGATGTTATCGATATTGATGCTAAAAAAGGAACTATCAATGTCAGACTTTCTAAAAAAGAATTGAGTGCAAGAAGAAAAAAATGGAAACCAAAGAAAATGAATTTTGGTAATGGTACATTATGGAAATATGCACAAACTGTTGGTCCGGCTTACAAAGGAGCCCCAACACATCCAGGTGGAAAAAACGAGGTTAGAACTTACGCTGATATTTAATGAAAATTAGACCTGTAATACTCTGTGGTGGTGCAGGAACACGTCTGTGGCCTAATCAAAAAAATCATCAAGCAAAACAATTTATTGATTTTGGTGGATGGACACTAATGCAAAAAACATTAGAAAGAGTTAAAAACTCTACATTTGATTATCCAATTATAAGCACTAATTCTAAGTACTTAAAACAAGTAAGATCAGCTTTAAAAAAAAACAAAGTTAAAAAATATAAAATTGTATTAGAGCCAGCTAAAAAAAATACTGCTCCCGCAATATTGGCTTCTGCTTTAATTAAAGATATACCAATAAATCAACCATTGATGTTTTTTGCAGCAGATCATTTGATTGAAAAAACAAGTATTTTAAACAAATCTATTAACAAAAATAAACACAACCTAAATGATGAGAACTTATTTATATTTGGCATTAAACCAACAAATCCATCTAGTGAATATGGATACTTTTTAACTAAAAAAGTTAAAAGTATTAATAAAGTAACAAGATTTATTGAAAAACCCAAACTTACAAAAGCGAAACAAGTTATTAAAAAGAAGGGTTATTGGAATTCTGGAATGTTTTTCCTAAGAAAAGATTCAATTATTAATAACTTTAAGAAATATCAACCAAAAACATATAAAAGTTGTTTAGCATCAGTAGACAAGGCTAAATTTAAAAATAACACTTATTATTTAAATAAAAGTTCATTTGTTCAATCTGTAGAAAAGTCTTTTGATTATGCTATTCTAGAAAAAACAAAGAATATTAATGCTATAAAACTAGATATTCTTTGGTCAGATCTTGGAAGCTGGAAAGAGATTTTAAAAGTATATGATAAAAATAAGAATAAATATTATAAAAAAAAGAACGTTTATTATAGACCTTGGGGAAAATATACAAATCTATTTGAAGGGAAAGAGTTTTTAATTAAAGAGTTATTTGTAAAATCCAAAGGTATTTTAAGTCTACAAAAACACCATCACAGAGCTGAACATTGGTTAATCACTCAAGGCAACCCAAAAATAACCTTAAACAAAAATATTTTTAACAAAAAACCAAATGAGCATATATTTATTCCATTAGAAGCAATTCATAGAATTCAAAACCCTGGAAAAAAACCAGTTAAAATCATGGAAGCTCAGGTTGGATCAATACTTAAAGAAACTGATATTGTTAGATATCAAGATGTTTATGGCCGTGTTAAATAGATTAACACGACCATATAGATTTATTTAAAACCAATTATTTGGAATAATTATGTAGTGAATTGCAAGTACTATTCCAACTGAAACACTTAATCCAAAGATCATTTTAAGAAAGTCTTTTCCAATTAGTGGGAAAACATATTTAAACTTATAATCCTTGTTCATTGTTGAAATTGCAAGTTCTCTACCACACAATAAACCAACAAATACCCAAGTTGTAGACATTGGCAAATCGTTAAGTTCTTTAAAGTAAAATAAAACACCAGCATAAATTACATTAATAATTGTAGCTGACCTTGCGTATCTAGTTCCAGTTTTTTCCAAAACTACCGTTTGGATTCGTCCACCTTGAATATAGAAGATATAAAATAGCAAAATTGTAAAATATGCCATTACAGTTATCAGTATTGTAATATCTAGCTGTCTCGGAAGATATACTGCGATATTTGCTACATCGTGAGATAGCCAAACCCACCATAGCCAACCCGAAGTTACCCATACTGAGTTTCTCCAAAAGCCTATATATTTTTCATCAACTTCATCTAATTTTTCATTTATAAATTTTGATACAACTATCCAAGCAATATAAGCAACCATTGCTGCTAAACCATAACCAACTACACTTTTTAATAACATTTTTTCAAGCACAACTGTTGAAGCAAATGCTGAAAGAACTAAGAATGTAGTAGATACTGGTATTCCAATTCTTGTTAATAATAATAGTATTGCAGGTGCTACTGCATGATACCATTGAATTTCTTGATAAGGTATTCTAGTTAATCTTCCATAAGAAATATCACCATCATACGCATACCATCCCCATGCTAAAGCAAAAATCATTACAGCTGATGCAGATCCTGCAAGAGTATACCATTTAAACCACTTCTTTTTTGAAGCAATAAATGTTCCTAGTGTTTGAATTGAGTCGTTAGCTATTACGCTATAACCGGCAAGGGCAAACCCTATAACCGTATATATTAAAGTCATCTCCATTTTTTCTCCTTTATATTATTGTTTTCGGTTCCATCGATTCATGACTTAAGATCTATTTATTATGTGAAGAAAATATTTACTATCTTTAAATTTATTTATTTAAGAATCATTGAGAGGATTCATCATTATCTAAACTAATTTTGTTATTAGTCTACTTTATTATTATTTATTAGAAATTCTTAGATGGGTTGTATTTATTAAATTATTTTATGATTAATTTACTTATTTTTGCACTTTTTACACAAGCCAAAAAACTCTAAATTATATTTGCTATATTTCATTCCAGAGTTGTCTTGGAAATTGTTTAGATATTTAGATAATTTAGAATTATTAATTTCAGTTACTTTTTCACAACTTTCACAGATTGAAAAAGCTGTAGCTTTAGAAACTTGGCAACTAGAGTTTTTACAGGCAACAAAAGCGTTTCTACTTTCAACTTTATGGATTTTGCCTATTTCAACTAATTTATCCAAAGCTCTATATACTTGAAGAGGAGCTTTTAATCCCTTTTTCTGAACATTAAATAAAATTGAATAAGCTTTTAATGGTTCAGAAGATTTTTCAACAAGATCTAAGACAATTTGTTGATTTTTTGTTAAATGTTCTTGTTTTTGCATCTTATTATTTTTATCAATTTACCATTAGTTTTTCAATTGAACTGATTGTTTAATTTTTAGTAATGAAAGTATAAATAGAAATAAAGATGCTGCTATAATTGATGGTCCAGATGAAGTATTGAACTCTAATGATGAAAATAGTCCAATAATTACAGATAACAAACCTCCTATTATTGAAAATAAAACCATTTTTTGAGGACTATCTGAGATATTCCTAGCCATGGCCGCAGGTATAATTAACAATCCTGTAATTAACAGTAGCCCTACCATTTTTATAGATATTGCAATAATTGCAGCCATTAAAATTGTAAATATAGCTTTTGCTTTATCAGGATTTAATCCTTCAGCTTCTGCTAACTCATAATTTACTGTTGATGCAAATAAAGGTTTCCAAATTAATTTTAGAACTCCTAAAATCAAAGCACCACCAATCCATATCATCAATATATCATTAATTGTTACTGCTAATATATCTCCGAATAATAATCCCATAATATCAAATCTTATAAACGTCAAAAATCCAATTACCACAAGACCTACTGCCAATGAAGAGTGAGCTAAAAGTCCAAGCAAAGCATCACCTGGTAAATTGGTTTTTTTTTGAAGTTGTATTAAAATTAATGCTATTAAAGATGAAATTATAAATACAGATAGGGCAATATTTAAATCAAAGGAATATGCCAAAGTAACTCCAAGTAAAGCTGAATGTGATAGTGTGTCTCCAAAATAAGATAATCTTCTCCACACAACAAAACAACCAAGTGGACCTGTTACGATTGCAACACCTATACCAGCAACTAACGCTCTAATAAAAAAATCATCAAACATTTTAATTTTTTTTTATAACTCCCTCATGAGAATGTTCATGATCATGTTTATGCTCGTAAACTGAAAGTATTTGAGAAGCTTGTTCACCAAACAAGGTTTTGTACTCGTTATTTCTCGCAACATCACTAGGTGAACCTGAACAACAAACATGACCATTTAAACAAACAACATGGTCTGTTGCACTCATTACTGTATGTAAATCATGTGATATTAATAAAATTCCACAATTTAAAGTATCAGATATTTTTTTAATTAATTCATACAAAGCTATTTCTCCAGTGTAATCAACTCCTTGAACAGGTTCATCAAGTACTAATAGTTCTGGTTTTTTTGAAATAGCTCTAGCAAGTAAAACTCTTTGAAATTCACCTCCTGATAAATTACCTAAATTTTTATTTTTAAGATGTATTACACCTGTTAAAGATAAAGCTTCATTTATTGCATCATCTTTAATATTTTCAGTTAAGACCATAAAATCATTAACTCTTAACGGTAATGTCCAATCTATTGAAATTTTTTGAGGAACGTATCCAACTTTATTAGTATATTTTTCAACGCTACCCTCAATATTTTTATAAATACCTAATGCGATTTTTGCTGTTGTGCTTTTTCCAGATCCATTTGGACCTATAAGAGTTACAATTTTTCCTTTTTCAACCTCTAACGACACACCTTCTACAAGCCACTTATTGTTTTGTCTAAAACCTGCATTAATTAGTTTAACTAATTTATTATTATTTGTGTTCATTTGTCGCTTGACTTTAAAATGTTATATTATTACATAATGTTATATTATAACAAAAAATTAACAATTAAATTATGAAAAATATAAAAAATATACCATTTATCTATGCATTATTATCACTTTTAACATTCTTTACTCCAGCAAATGCTGAATTAAAGGTAGTAACATCTATTAAACCAATACATTCATTGGCTGACTATCTGATGGATGGAGTAAGCAAACCAGATTTAATAGTGGATGGATATGCGTCCCCACACGGATTTGCAATGAAACCTTCACATGCAAAAATGTTGCAAGAAGCAGATCTTATATTTTGGGTAGGAGAGGGTTTGGAAAATTTTTTAGAAAAGCCTTTAGACTCAATTGCAAAGAAAGCCGAAAAAATTGAATTAATTGAAATAAAAGGATTGAAAAAATTAAAATTTAGAGAAAGAAATATTTTTGAAGATCATGACGACCACGATGATCACGGTCATAAGAAAAAAGATGATCATGACGACCATGATGATCACGCGCATGGAGAATATGATCCTCACATTTGGTTGGATCCAATTAATGCAAAAATAATTTTAAATGAAATGGTTGAGCATTTAATAGAAAATGATTCAAAAAATACCTCTACTTATAAAAGTAATTTAGACAAAGCTCTTAAAGATATTGATAAACTTGTTAAAGATGTAAAAGCTGAGTTAAACCAAAGTACATCATCTATTGTTTTTCATGATGCCTATCAATATTTTGAAAAAAGATTTAATGTCAATGTGTTAGGAGCTTTTACCGTAAATACTGACGTTATGCCTGGAGCTGAACAATTAGCAGAAATTAGAGAAAAAATAGAGCACGATAAAGTTAGTTGTATATTTTCTGAGCCTCAATTTAATCCTGATATAATAAATGCTGTTGCTAAAGATATGGATATTAAAACTGGTGTTTTAGATCCATTAGGATCAAATCTTAATCCAGGAAAAGGCTTATATTTTGATTTGATCAGAAATATGTCTAAGTCATTCAAAGGCTGTTAATTAAAAATTGAACTTTAGTCATAAATAATATTTAATATTATATATGACTACAGTTCCTTTAACCTTAGATGAAATATTTGATTTAGCAAAAAAAACTCTTTTAGCTAATGGATGCGATGATGAAACAGCATCTATTCTTGCTGATCTAATAATGAAAGCTGAAAGAGATGGCTCTTTATCACACGGCTTGTTTAGATTACCAGCTTACGTAACAGGTCTTAAAAGTGGTAAAATAAATGGTAAAGGAAAACCAGAAGTAAAAAAAATATCGCCAAGTGTAATTAAAGTTTTAGGCAATAATTGCTTAGCTCCCGTTGTTTTAAATAAGGGTATTCCAGAACTAGTTAAAGCTGCAAAAGAAAATGGTGTTGCTGTATTAGCTATAAATAATTCTCATCATATGGCTGCCATGTGGCCTGAAACTGAGTCTATAGCAGAACAAGGACTAGTGGCTTTTGCATGTACCTCATATAAGCCTGCTGTTGCACCTGCTGGCGCTATTAAACCTTTGTATGGAACTAACCCAATATCTTTTGCGTGGCCAAGAAAAGGTAAAACTCCTGTTGTGTATGATATGGCAACAGCATCAATGGCAATGGGTGAAATTCAAGTTGCTAAAAGAGAAGGTCACAAAGTTCCTTTAGGAACAGGTTTAACTAAAGATGGAAAAGAAACTACCGATCCAGGAGAAATAGCAGATGGCGGTGTTTTATTACCATTCGGCGGATATAAAGGCTCAGGGATTGCGATGATGGTTGAATTGCTAGCTGGAGCTCTAGTAGGTGATAATTTTAGTTATGAGACCGCTGCTAAAGATAATAATGATGGCGGTCCTCCAAGTGGTGGAGAATTTATTTTAGCGATATCTCCTGATAAATTGTCTGGAAATGATTGGGACAAACATTCTTCCGAGTTCTTTGAAAAGATGAAATCTATGGAAGGTGTTAGACTTCCAGGTGAAAGAAGACACAAAAATAGATTAGATAAAGGCCCTAGAAATATTAACGAAGAATTAGTAAATAAAATAAAATCTTTAAGCTAATTCAATTTCAATAGGCGTGTGATCCGAAGGTTTTGTTCTTCCACGAGGAAATTTATTTATTTTAACATCTTTAATTATATTTATTAAAGAATTTGAAACTAAAAAATGGTCAATTCTCATACCATTATTTTTTTGCCAAGCACCACTTGTATAATCCCAAAATGTGTATCCTTCTTTATCAGGGTGTATATGCCTATAGGCATCATGAAAACCTAAGTTAATTATTTCTCTTAATCTCTTTCTTATTTCTAACCTAAATAAAGCATCATTCTCATAATTTTTTGGATTATGAACATCTTCAGCGGCAGGTATAATATTAAAATCACCTCCTATAATAATATTTTCATTTTCTTTTAAAAGTTTCTTAAGTTTTTTAATTAAGTTGTCTAACCAATAAATTTTATAATCATATTTTTCTGTATCAACGGGATTGCCATTGGGAGTATAAATATTAATAATTTGGATATTTTTATTTTTATGTTTAACATCAGCAGTTATAATTCTTGATTGTTTTAATTTATCTTTAAAAATATCATTTTTAATATTAAAAAGTTTTTTTTTAGAAATGATTGCAACACCATTGTAACTTTTTTGACCAAATACATAATTTTCGTATTTTAAATATTTTATATCATCATAAGGATAAGTATCATCAGGTGTTTTAATTTCCTGCATCATTAAAACGTCAGGACTAAATTTTTTAATATATTCTTTAATATTTTCTATTCTAGCTCTTACGGAATTAACATTCCAAGAACTAATAATCATTAAAGAGAAAAAGAAACACCACAACCGCAAGAAGATTTGCTTTGTGGGTTGTTTATTTTAAATGAATCTCCAATTAATTCTTTTACAAAATCTACTTCAGAACCTTTTAAAAGATCAGCAGAATTTTTATCAATTAGTATTTTCTCATGACATAAATCATCATCGTTTTGAGTTTTATCAAAAGAAAAATCATATTGAAAACCAGAACAACCACCACCTTTTATCGCGATTCTAAAAAAAGATCCTTTCTCTTTAGATGATAAAAGATGATTTATTTGATTTATTGCTTTATCTGTAAATTTAATTTCTTTAATCATGTTTCAACACTGATATTACTAATATAATTATATTTTGCCATTTTTAAAGAATGAAAAATTATTCAAAATTAGGATTATTTAAAAGCAGAGGCAGGTTGAATTATGAGCCTCAAAACCAATATAGAACACCCTTTCAAAGAGATAGAGATCGAATAATTCATTCAGCTTCATTTAGAAGACTTAAGCATAAAACTCAAGTATTCGTAAATACAGAAGGTGATCATTATAGAACTAGAATTACACATTCTATAGAAGTTGCACAAATAGCTAGAACGATTGCAAAATATTTAAATTTAAATGATGATTTAGCGGAAACTTTAAGTTTAGCTCATGATCTTGGGCACACCCCATTTGGCCATGCTGGAGAAAATGCATTAAATGATTGTATGTTAAATTTTGGAGGTTTTGATCATAATTTACAAACACTTAGAATAGTAATGTTTTTAGAAAATAAATATTTAAAGTTTAAAGGATTAAATCTAACAGTTGAAACACTAGACGGTCTATTAAAACATAATGGACCATATTATGATTTTGATAAACTTGATTCTATTATTGGGGTTAAAAAATTTAAAAATAAGATTAATTTTGAAAACAA
>QCPT01000018.1 GCA_003212415.1 Pelagibacteraceae bacterium AG-439-F23 | reverse complement strand
CCATTATTAATACAATTTACTACCATATTACTCCCTCTAAATAAGACGTATTTTGTTCTTTCTAAATCATAAGCAAGATCATTAAAACTTAATTTACAATTTGGTAATTTTTCAATTTTATTAATAATTTTTTTATTATTTTTTAAAATAGGATGTAATCTTATAATAAATTTTATTTTTTTATCTAATTTTTTTGATTCTATAAATTGAAGAAACAATTTAATTTCAGAAATTATTCCTTCTGGGATCACCATAATATTATTATTAATTTTCCTTTTTAATTTATATTTTTTTGGAAAATTTTTAATTGTGCCCAATACAGATACTTTTTTTTTTAAATATTTTATTTTATTTAATTTTAACTTTGTTGTTTCGCCTGAAACTAAAATTTTATTTGGGTAATATTCAGGTTTATATTTTATAACGTTAGAACCATAATTTTTTAGAATTAATCCGGGTATATATCCATAAGTATTACATTTTTTTAAATTAATATTGGCATTAAAAAAAATTAATTTTTCCCAAGAATAACCTTCATAAGTCGAAATTAAATTTTTTGGGCCATAAAATTTAACAATTTTATTAATTTGTCTTGCTATTCGTAAATTTGTTAAAGTTGAAGGTGATATAGATTCTGCGGCAATTGTTCTATAAAAAAAATCTTTTGATTTTTTAAATAATTTTAACAATCGTTTTCTTTCAATTATTTGAGATTTGATTAGATTAAGTTCTTCTAGAATTTTGAGTCTTCTTGAAAGTATAATAGTATTATTTTTATATTGATTAATTTTTTCTCTTTTTAGATAAGTATGGTTCAAATAAATACAAAAAGATCTTGAATTTATATTGAAATTAGGGTCATTATTAAGTTTTTGGTCTTTGCTCATAAAATGACTTACAAAAATATTTTTAAAAGAACCTTTTTTTAAATTAATTTGTTTTTCAGAAAAATAATGAAAAAATTTAAGAAAATAAAAAAATTCTCTTAAATAAATTAATAAAGAGTCATTTAAATTTAATAGATATTTGAACTTAGAAAGATAAAAAGGATGACATTTTATTAAATTTAAAGATGTAATTGCGTAAGTTCTGTGAGATGAATTTTTATCAATTAAGATACTTCGAATTTTTTTTTTTAAATATAAATATAATAGATTTCCATCCACTTTTTTAATTATTTATTAGGCACATACTCGGTTAATATAAAATCATCACCTGTTCCAAGCATATTATTTAATTTTGCAGATTTATCATTACTCCAAACTAAAACCTCTGGATCTTCATATAAAAAGTCACAATCCTTGCAATAATCTATTTTATCAAAATCTTTCTCAGTATGTGCACTTCTTAATTCTTCATATCTCTCTCCAAAGTAAACTTCTTCAAATGATTCCTCGTCTAGGTGTCCCAAAATACTTTTTTCTTCATTTGGTGGTCCCAATGTTTGGCAGCATGGCACCATAGCAGCAGTTCTTCCTTCGGCTCCTCCTGCTCTAATAGTAATCTCCGGAGCAAAAGGTCTTCCACAAGATTTTCTAGATGATTTGCTTCTAGGATTTGGATTTGAATAATTTCCACTCCAATTATGCATTTTCCAAATATAAGACGTCACACCAAGCTCCTCTATTACATTATTTTTGTATAACTCAACTTCATTTTTCAATTGAGAATTATCAGTTATTAGGTGATAAGTGCTTACTTCGCATTTTGATGCCGATGCTTTAATATAATTTTTAAGCTCTACAATATTTTTTTTTATTAATTCAAAATTATCCACATTCATCCACTTTGCATATTTTTCTTTATTGTAACCAATTATGCTAAATCTTATAAAATCAATACCTGAATCGATTACTTTTTTCATAAAATCACCATTTAATCTTGCGCCGTTACAATACATAAAACATTTTAATCCTCTATCTTTAACAGCTTTAATATAATCAGGTAGATCTTTTGCCATTGTGGGCTCTCCACTACCTTCTAAATTTATCTGGGGCTTTCCATATTTTGGAACAATTTGATCTAAAATTTTAGTAAAATTTGATAAAGGCATTTTTCTAGTCCAACTTTTTCCTCTGCCTGGGTTTGTTTGTGGACACATTTGGCATGTATAATTACATCCGCCAAAAACTTCCATGACAATTCTTTTTAAAATTAAATTTTGTTGTGGCTTTGTAATCATATTTTAATCAAGCATGATGTGCATCTAAGTATCCATTCTTATAACAGAAGACTATTGGTCTCAAAAAACAACAATTTGATTTAAAGCTAACCAAATCATAGTTCTTTAATTTAATCTTATAAACACTATTAGGGTTTATATCAACCTTATCCTTATCTTTAATTTTTAAGGAAATTTTTTCATTAACCGGATTTATAAAAAATAGTTCAAAATAATCTAAATTTTTAAAATCATTTTGAATATAGTAATTTTGGTTACTTGTTAAAGAAGTTTGAACTAAATTTGATTGAAAATCATTTTCATTTTCAATAAGTGACATTGCTTTTGTATATGAATTACCATGTACAAAACTAAAGTTCTGATTATTTTTTGAGTATCCCACATAACATCTGTTGCTTAAATTTTCATCAATACTTCCATTTCTTAGTTTACTAAATATTTGAAAATAACCATAATTTTTAAATTCTGATTTTTTATTATCTATAATTAATTCTTTTGACTCTAGTGGATCTATAATTAAATCTTTTAAAAATAAAGAATCTTGATCATAAAATTTTATTATAAAATTTAAACATTTTTTTTGATAAAAATATTTTAAAATATCAGAGAATGCAAATTTTGTTACAAAGCCATTATCAGTTCTCCATAAAAAACTGTCTGAGATATAAAAATTTTTTTTTAACTTACCTAAATAAATTGGGTTTTTCTTTATTCCAAAAGTATTTCTAAGCTTTAATATTTTTGAAGAATTATATATTTTCTTTATTAATGATTTCACCAAAATCCTCCTTAAATTTTTTTATTATTTGAAACTTTTTTTTACCAAAAATATATTCATGGGGTGGATGGGTATGTTCTAATGAAAGATGTCCATTTAAATCAGAAAAATAAATTGGTATACCCAAGTAATCTTTGGTAACAAAAAAAATATTTTCTTTTATATATTTTTTATCTAAATTAATGATATTAACATTATTAGTATATATATATTCACTATATAAAATTTTTTTTAACTTAAAATCGATTAAATAGTATTTAAATTTTTCTTCTACTGGTTTAAAAAATATATTAACAAAAAAAATCTTATTTATTTCAGCTTCTGGGTTTAATAACATATTTACCGGAGTAGCTATTGAGCCCTTTTTCATAATCATAGAAATGGGATATTCAGATTGATAAGAAGAAAAACCATGATCATTTTTAAAAATTTTTGTATTAGCTCTAAAAGGAGGCGTGGTATCTAAAAAGTTTTTTATTAATCTTATTTCTGTTTTCTCTTTATTAAATAGTTGATTTAAAATTTTTTCAGAAGCTATAAAGAAGAAAGTATTTTTTGTATACTGAGAATTATCAATTTTAAAAAACTTTTCCTCACTTTGAGCAATTTTCTCACAATGCCAGTAAGTTAAATTTTCTGACTTTGAAATTTTTAAAGAATATAAATTTAAAGATTTTAAATTTGTTCCTTCATTTGTAAATTTTGGAATTGTTAGATTGAAAGAATAATTCTTATCCTTTAAAAAAAAAAAAAAATTCATTATTGTTTATTCCAATAATTTATTGTTTTTTCTAATGATTTATAAAAGTAGTCAAATTTAAAATTTTTTATTTCTTTCATTAATAAATGATTTTTTAATATTGGAAACTCAGGTGAAATTTTATTTTTATAAATAATCTTTTTTTTTATATTTAATTTTTTCATAATAAAATTTGTAATTTTTTTAATTTTATACTTTTTCCCATTTGAAATGTTTAATAATAAAAAATCTTTTTTATTGGATATCAATTTTAATAAAATCTTTATTAAATCTTCAATGAAAAGAAATTGACGACTATCGTTTTCTTTTCCATTCATAGATATTATTTTTTCATTTGGATCAATTATTTTTTTAATTATTTCATAAATTACTTGCTTTTTTAGATCAATACCAAAAATTGAAGATAATCTTAATATATAGATTTTAATTCCAAAATTATGATAAAAATATAAAAATTGCTTTTCAGCTATCGTTTTTGATAATCCATAAAAATTTTTTGGATTTAAATTTGATTTTTCATTAACATAAACATCTTTAAATTTATTATCTTTTCCATAGACAGCTATTGAAGAAGTATAGATTACCTTCCCCTTAAAACTAATTTCTTTTAATGCGTTTAAAAAATTTTGAATTACCAAATTAGATCTTTTTAGATCATATAAATGTTTATTATTTGAATTATTTGGGTATGAATTTCCACTTAAAAAAAAAATTAAACTGGGATTTATTTTTTTAATTTTTTTTTTAAAATTATCAAATGTATAACTGAATTTATTCTTTTTAATATTGCTAAAATCCGAATTACCAAAAGAATATACTTTATATTTTTTTTTCAAACTTTTTGCTAAATATGATCCTATGTATCCATTACCACCAAATATTATACATTTATTCATATTTTTCTTTTAACAAAATTTTCAATATTTAATAATACAATTATAAGTATCATTGGAAAGTAAATAACTGCAATTCTAGGATTTTCACAACAAGTTAATACAGATGTTAATATAATTTGAAATGATACTATTGTTAAAAATAAGAAATATATAAAATCTTTATAGTTTACTTTTTTTTTTGAAATTGAATTTTTAATTTTTTTTAAAACTACTAATGGAGTTAATAAAAGAATTATAATTAGAATAAAACTTAAAAATTTGTAAAATAATGAGAAAAAAATATTTCTTTTTGGATATGAAAAATTCTCATAGTATTCAGGCAGCAAACCACCGTATGAAACCATCTGTAAACTTGTAAGAACTATGCCTTTTTTTCCAATTTTTCCAAATAACATTTCTTTAGGATATTTTATAATTGCCTCTTTAAAAATCTTACCTCCAAATGAAAGGTAATAGGAAGATATTTTGTAACTAACTTCATTATGTTCTCCTGAAAACATCCATTGTTTTTTTTCTAATAAATCAATATCTTGATTTATAGCATTAATAAAATTATTATCTTTTTTTACTTTCAAAACACTATCTTTATATTTTTTTAATCCAATTTTTTTATCATCATTTTCATAACATAAGCCATGTGCTAATTTTGATTGAAAATTATCTAAATCTTTAAACTTAAGTTTTTTGTATTTTTTAAAAATATTATTATTACAAACTTTAAACCACATAGGTATATCCTGAGAATTATTTATAAGATTAAAGTAATTCTCATTACCTATTGAATGTAAAGTTCTTTGAATTAAATTTGCACCACCGGTTGTGCTAGGAGAAAAAATTTTAACACTAATATAATTTTTCATACAAATTATAAGAAAAATAATTGAAAAAAAAGTTATCGTAATCAGTTCATTTTTTAATTTTTCAGAATTTAAGAATTTATAAATAGATATTAAAATAATATATGCGCTAAAAAAAACTATTCCTAAAGTATAAGAAATTAAAATTAAAAGTAATATGTAATAAATCTTATAATTTTTATGAAATTCGTTTTTAATTAGTATTATCAATGAAAAGCAAGCTATAAGAAAAAAATTTAAATGATCATGATAATTAAGTCTCCATACTTCATAATTATCAAAAAAAGCACTGATTAGAATTGTTAAAAAAAGAAGAGAATACTTTAATTTTTTATCATTTTTATATGAAATATTTATATATAAAATTATAAAATAAAAAAAAATGTAAGATGTAAAAACATTAAAAAAATAATAAATAAATTTTATTTCAAGATTAATCAATTGGGAGATAAACAAAATAATTTTGTCAAATAAAACTTTTCCAATAGGAATTGTGTGTTGGAATATAATGTATTCCAAAAACTTATTTTTTAATGCAAACAAATAATTATTTTCTAATAAAAAATCTAGATTAATTACAAACATTAGGTTATCAAATCTAGATACAAAAAAAATGAGAGTAAAAAATATTATTTGATTTTGAAATTTTATTGAATTGAATTTCATGTTTCTTAATTGTTCTTTTAATTAAATATGAAAAAAAGTATACTTATAATTAGTCAGTATTTTTGGCCTGAAAAATTTCACATAAATGATGTTAGTACTGAACTACAAAAACTTGGGCATCAGGTACAAGTTTTAACTGGGCAGCCAAATTACCCAAAAGGAAAATTATTTAGCAAATATAAAAAAAATAAAACTTTAATTGAAAATTTTAAAAATATACCTATTTATAGAGTCCCGATAATACCTAGAAAAAATTCAACAACATTGGATTTGATCAAAAATTACATCTCTTTTATTTATTATGGAATATTCGTTGGTTTAAAGTTTAATTTAAAAAAATTCGACAAAATTTTTTTTTACGGTACTTCGCCTATAACTTCAGTAATACCAGCAATTATACTTAAATTATTTTATAAAAAAAAATTAATTGTGTGGGTGCAAGATCTTTGGCCACAAAGTCTAACAGCAACTGGTTATATTTATAATAAATTTATTTTAAAGTTGGTAAACTTATTAGTAATAATAATTTATTTTTATTGTGATAAAATTTTAATTCAGTCAAAAAACTTTAAAAAGTATATTTTAACTCAAACATCTAAAAAAAAAATAATATATCACCCCAATTCATTTAAAAAACCAAAAAAAAAAATAAAATTAAAAACACAACACTTTAAGTTATTAAAAAAAAATTTTTGTATAACATTCGCAGGAAATATTGGAAAAGCACAAAATTTAGAAAATTTATTATTAGCAGCAAAAAATTTATCAAAATATAAAAAACTTAAAATTATAATAATAGGAGAAGGAAGTGATAAAAAACGTTTAGTAAGTATTTTAAGGAAAAAAAAAATTCAGAATGTTCATTTTCTTGGTAGTTTAAATCAAGATTATGTTTTTGAAATTTACAAACATAGTAAAGCTTTATATGTTTCTTTAAAAAATAATGAAGTTTTAAATCTTACAATACCATATAAGATACAAAGTTACTTATCAGCGGAAAAATTAATTATTGGATCTGCATCTGGTATTACAAAAAAAATTATAATTAGTAAAAAATTAGGATTTTGCTGTGATAATAATAATTTAAATGAACTTCAAAAAATTATTAAAAAAGTTATTGGTTTAAATAAAACGCAATTAAAATTAATAGAAAAAAATTCTAAAAATTTTTATGATAAAAATTTTAATTTTTCTGTTATAACAAAAAAACTTTCTAAAATTCTCAATGAAAATACATAAAAATATATTAATTATTTCTGGAAATGGAATGATGGGCAATACAATTTATAAGTTTTTAAATTCAAAAAAACTTAATGTTTTTTATACAGTTAGAAGCTTATCTAAATTAATATTTAAAAAAAAATTTTTAATCATAAACAATATCTCTAAAAAAGATAATTTGAAAAAAATTAAATTATTTATAAAGACAAATAAAATTTCCTTAATAATTAATTGTTGCGGAGTAACTAAACATGAAAAACATTCTTACCAAAAAAAATATGCTTTTAAAGTTAATGCAAGTTTAAATCACAATCTATCAAAAATAAAAAATACGAAATTATTAATATTAAGCTCTGATTGTGTTTTTGATGGAAAAAAAGGAAATTATGTAGAAAAAAATGAAGATTATGGACCAGATATTTATAGTTTATCAAAAAGAAAAGGGGAAATCACTAATAAAAAAAATGTAATAACTTTCAGAAGTTCTGGAGTTGGACACGAGATTAATTCAAAAAAAGGAATTTTAGAGTGGTTTTTGAAAAGTAAAAATAAATCAGTTCAGGGATACTCTAAAGCAATTTTTACTGGCCCGACAACTTTAGAAATTGGTAAAATTATATATAACTTTGTTCTTAATGATAAAGTTAAATATGGTTTATACCATGTAGGATCAAAAAAAATCTCAAAATATGAACTTCTTCAAATTTTCAAAAAAATATATAAAAAAAAAATATCCATTAAAAAAGAGAATAACTTTAAAATTAATAGAAGCCTAAATTGCACTAAATTTAAAAACTTAACCAATTATATATCGCCAAATTGGATAGATTTGATAAAAGAAACAAAAATATTTAATGAAAAATTTTCTAAAAAATAAAATTATCTTGATAACAGGTGGCACAGGTTCTTTTGGTCAGAAATTTCTTTATAAAATTCTTAAAACAAAATTTAAACAGGTAAGAATATTATCTAGAGATGAAAAAAAGCAAGAAGATCTGAGAAATAAAATTAACAATAATAAGATCAAATTTTATATTGGTGATGTAAGAGATAAACAAAGCATATCCGAAGCGTTTAAAAATGTAGATTATATATTTCATGCTGCTGCCTTAAAACAGGTTCCAAGTTGCGAGTTTTATCCGCTTGAGGCCATAAAAACAAACACTCTTGGAACAAGCAATGTAGTAGATCTTGCAGTAAAATATAAAGTTAAGAAAGTGGTTTTATTAAGTACAGATAAAGCAGTTTATCCAATTAATTCAATGGGGTTATCAAAAGCTCTTGCTGAAAGAATTTTAATTTCTAGATCAAGAAGTCTTGAAAAAAATGAAACTTTATTATGTATAACAAGATATGGAAATGTTGTTGGATCGAGAGGCTCTGTAATACCTTTATTTTTAGAACAAATAAATAAAAAAGAAAATTTAACAATTACAAATCCAAAAATGACAAGATTTATGATGTCGTTAGATGAATCTATTGAATTAGTTTTATATGCAATGCAAAATGCAAAGCAAGGAGAAATTTTTGTTCAAAGATCTCCTTCTTCTACAATTGAATTAATTGCAAAAACATTAAAAAATATAAAAAAATCTAAGAGTAAAATTAAAATAATTGGAACTAGACATGGGGAAAAAGATCATGAAGTACTTGTTTCTAAAGAAGAAATGTTTAGAGCTAAAAAAGAAAATAAATTTTTTAGAATTTCACCAGACATAAGAGATTTAAATTATTCTAATTATTTTACAGTTGGAAATAAGAACATGAACAATGTTAAAGATTATAATTCAAATAATACTGATAAATTAAATGAAAAATCACTAATTAAACTTCTAAATAAAACAATTTTTTAATGTATAAAATTTTAACACTTGTTGGAACAAGACCTGAATTAATAAAACTTTCATCTATATTTCCTTCATTTGATAAAAATTTTAGACATATTCTTGTTCACTCAGGACAAAACTATGATTATAATTTAAACAAAGTCTTCTTCAAAGATTTAAATATTAGAAAACCTGATTACTTTCTAAATGTTAAAGATAAAAAACTTTCAAATCAAATATCAAACATAATTAAAAAAACCGATGAAGTTTTGGAAAAAGTAAATCCAGATGCAATTTTAGTTTATGGTGACACAAATACAAGCCTAGGTCTTATAGTTGCAAAGAGAAGAAAAATACCAATATTTCATATGGAAGCAGGCAATAGATGCTTTGATCAGAGAGTGCCAGAGGAGCTTAATAGAAAAATAGCAGATCATATAAGTGATGTAAATATTACTATTTCAAATCAAGCTAAGCAAAATTTAATAGCAGAAGGAATAAAATCTGAATATATTTTTCAATTAGGATCTTGTATGTATGAAATTTTAGAAAAACATAAAGAAAAAATATTAAATTCAAATATTCTAAAAAAACTTAAAGTTCAAAAAGATAAATATATTTTAATAAGCCTACATAGAGAAGAAAATGTGGATCAAAAGGAAGTGCTTATGAATATATTTAATCAAATCAAAAAAATTTCAAAAATACTTAAATGTAGAGTAATAGTATCGACTCATCCAAGAACAAAAATCAATTTGAATAAGTTTGGTATAGTATTAAATAATAATAAAAAAATAGAATTTTGTGAACCTTTTGGTTTTTTCGATTATTGTAATTTGCAAATAAATAGTTACTGCACAATATCAGATAGTGGAACAATATTTGAAGAGTCTTCTATTTTATCTTTTCCATCAGTTACAATTAGAGCTTCTCATGAAAGACCTGAAGGAATCGAAGGTGGAACTACAGTAGTATCTTCAGATAAAAATTCAGATATTTTAAATTCTATCAATATAGCAAGACAATTAAGAAAAAATGATAAGTCCTATGGATATGTAAGAGATTACCATCAATCAAATGTTTCAAAAAAAATGGTAAATATAGTTGAGAGTTATATATCAATAATTAACAGAAAAATTTGGTATAAAGATATTTAAAGAAATATTCTATTTTGATTACTTCTTTCTAAGGAATATTTAATATCAAAAATAAAACTTTTATCAGATTTTAATAAATTAGAATATTTACTAAAATTATTAATAATCTTTTTATGGGGAACTGCTAAGATTATACAATCATATTTTCTTTTTATATTTTTATTAATTTTTAATTTAAACTCTTTTAAAACTTGTTCTGAATTAACAAGCGGATCTATTATATCAATATTACGATTTTTTGATTTAAGTAACTTATATATTTTGTATATTGGGGAATTTCTAGTATCTGAACTATTTTCCTTGTAAGCAAAACCTAATATTAAAATATTTGCACTACTGGTAAAAAGTAATCTTTTTTTTAATTCTTTTTTTATCTTTTGAGAAACAAATAATGACATTTTGTCATTTATAAGCCTTGCTGGTTTTATAAGTTTTGGAAAGTATTTTTTTTTTTCACTTATATAATTGAGGTAATATGGATCAACAGCAATACAATGACCGCCAACAAGTCCTGGCTGAAAGTTTACAAAATTCCACTTAGTAGAAGCTGCTTTTAATACTTCATGAGTATTTAAATTAAGTTTATCAAAAATATAAACAAGTTCATTTATAAAAGCTATATTTATATCTCTCTGGGTGTTTTCAATTACTTTAGCCGCTTCAGCAATTCTGATAGAACTTGTTTTAAATGTTCCTTTTCTTATTATGCTTTTATATAATTTGTTGACAATATTTGAGGCTCTTAGATTTGATCCTGATGTAACTTTAATTACTTTTTTTAATCCATGATTATTATCTCCAGGAGATAATCTCTCTGGGCTATAACCTACAATAAAATCCTTATTGAGCTTAAATTTTTTTTTTTTTTCTATAATCGGAACACAAATATTTTCTGTTGTTCCGGGAAAAACTGTAGACTCATAAATAACTAGATCTTTTTTTTTTATAAATGTCGCAACCTTTTTTGTAGCATCAATAATATTCCTTAAATCTGGTTCTTTCTTTTTTGAAATTGGTGTTGGGACAGTGATTATATAAACGTTGCAATTTTTTATATCATTTATCTTTGAAGTAAAAACAAGATTTTTATTCTTTTTTAAATATCTTCTTTCTCTTGGCTCTAGATCTCCATTAGAGTCTTTGCCCAATCTAAGGCTAGAAATACGTTTTTCATCTTTATCATAAGCAATAACCTTATATTTTTTTGAAAACTCTAATGATAATGGCAAACCTACATACCCCACGCCAAAGATACATAAATTGAATAAATTTTTTTTTTTCATTATAAATATAAATTAATAAAGCTTTAAAAAAAAACAAATTACAATAGTAGTCTCAATTTGCAATCTAATAAAATGAAATGTAAAGTTTTTCTCACATCCATGGGTTGGGGTCATGCAATGAGAAGTATGATTCTATTAAAAGAATTATTGAGAGTGTTTCCAAAGCTTCAAATCACAATTCAAGGAAATAACAACTTAGAATTTTTTGAAAAAAATCTAAAAAGAAAAATTAATTTTATAAAAGATGAAAATTTAATTAAATTTTATTTTAATAAAAAAGGAGAGATTGATTATAATCTTACATCAAGACATTTTAAAAATTACAGAAAAAAATCTGAAAATTGGATTAAAAAAAACTTATATGATAAAGATTATGATTTTTTTATCAGCGATATATCTCCAGAAGGTATACAAGTTGCTCACTTATTGGGGAAACCAATTTTTGGAATTTGTCATTTTACATGGGATTGGTTTGGATTAAAATTGAAAGAAAAAATAATACATAAAAGTATTATTAAAAAGTGGGTTAAATATCAAAAAAATGTTACTAAATTTTTTTTTCCTCCCCTTACACCTAATTCAGTATTAAAAAAATATCCAAATCATATTAAAGTTCCTTTTCTAAGTTTAGATAAAAAAATAAAAGTAAAAAATATTCCTAAAAAAAAAAAAATTCTTTTTTTAGATAGTGGAGAAAATTTATATGGAAGATATTTTAAAGATGTAATAAAAAAAAATGAAAATAACAAAGAAATCACTATTATGCATTCTGAAAATTTAGGAAAATTAAAAAATACGTTTATAATAAAAAAAAAATATTTATTAACAGACTTTATTAAATACACTGATTACATCTTTGCTAGACCTGGTTTTAATACAATAACTTCGATTCTTAGAAATTATAAACCTACTACTATTATTTCTGATAGAAAAAACCCTGAAATGATTTGGAATGCTTATATACTTAAAAAAATGAAAATTGTAAAAGTTTCTGATATTAATAGTTTTAAAAAGAATTTTAATCATGTAATCAATAATAAAATAGTTGCTTCTGACATAAAAAAAAAGCAAAAACAAATCAACAAAAAATTTAAATTTAATGGACAAAAGTTTATTGTTAATAAAATTAAAAATTTAATATGAAAAAAAAAATATTAGCTGTAATTTTGGCAAGAGCTGGTTCTAAAGGAGTAAAAGGAAAGAATATCAAAAACCTCTGTGGTCATCCTTTAATTTCATATTCAATCTATGCGGCATTAAAATCTAAAAAAATTTCTAAACTTATTGTTTCAACAGATAGTAAAAAAATTAAAAAAATTTCAGAAAATTATGGCGCTCAAGTTCCCTTTATTAGGCCAAAACAACTTGCCTTGGATCATATTTGGTCGCGAGATGCCTTAAAACATTGTGTAATTAAAGCTGAAAAAATATACAAAGAAAAATATGACTATATTGTTGAATTACCAGCTGTAGCTCCTCTCAGAGATTATAATGATATTAATAATGCTATTAGCAAGTTAATAAAATCAAATGCCGATTCAGTTATTGGGGTTTCAAGAGTATATGACAAACATCCGATAAGAATTAAAAAAATTATTAATAATGAAATAAAAGACTTCAATAAGCTACTAAAAGAGGGAGAGTCATCTCGTAGACAGGAATTAAATCCAGCTTATGTTAGAAATGGATCAATATATGCCATGAAGAGAGACACGATTATTAAAAATTTTTCAAGAAAAGGGAAAAAATCCTTTGCTCTAGAAATGGACTCAATTAAATCAGTAAATATTGATGAAATAACAGATTTTTATCTTGCAGAAACTTTAATAAAAAAAGGATATTGTAAAAATTTTCCCGCTTCTATTTATAAAAAAAAATATTTAATAACAAAAAACATAAAAAAAGAAAAAAATATTCTAGTAAGTTATAATTATGAAATATCAAAAAATGTATTTAATAATTTCAAAAATAAAAATTATGGAATTATTTATTGTCCTGTCGATGCAATAAAAAATATAAGTAATAAAGAAAGTATAGTTGCGTGGATAGTGCCTACTGACGGCAACACAAAAATTAATATTGACTCAAATATTGTTAAACTGTTCAAAAATATGAAATATATAGTATCTCCATCAACTGGCCTTACCCATATTGAGAATTTAAAAAGTAATATTAAATTAATTTATTTAAATAATATTAAATATACAAAAAAAATTACCTCTTCATCTGAATTTGCGATAGGATTATTAATAACAACACTTAGAAATTTAAAAGAGTCCCAAGAAATAGTATTGTCTGGTAATTGGAGAAATAAAGAAAATAATATTAGAGGAAATGAAATATCGAATTTTAATTTTGGAATTTTTGGACTAGGAAGAATAGGGAAAAATATTGGTAAATTTTTAAAAATGTTTTCTTCTAAAATAATTTATTATGATCCATTTGTAAAAAATAAAACTTTTAAGAAAATAAATAATTTCAAAACATTTATGAATAAAACTAACTTTCTAATTATAAGTGCCAGTTTAACAAAAGATACAAAAGCAATATTTAACAAAAAAACATTAATGTGGCTTAAAAGTTCATCATCAATTCTTAATATATCTAGAGGAGAGCTTTTTGTAGATAAAGATTTAATTAATTTATTAAAAAGAAAAAGAATAAAAAAATTTACTACCGATGTTGTTAATGACGAAAATAAAATTCTTAAAGGAAAAAATAGATTTATTAATTTTTTAAAGCACAATAAAGATGTTTTTATAACACCTCATATGGCTGGTTTAACTTATCAATCAGAATATAAAGCTTTAAATCAAGTCAAAAATATTTTAGAAAATAAATTAAAAAGTTAAAATGTGTGGAATTTTATTTTATTTAAAAAAGAATAAAAAAAATATATCTAGAAATGAAAAAAAATTATTAATTGAAAGTTCAAAACTATTATATCATAGAGGACCTGATTATAAAAAATATTTAATTTTAAATAATCAATTTATATTTCATTCAAGATTGAGTATTCAAGATTTGAGTTCAAAATCAAACCAACCAATGATTAAAAAACAACAAAAAAAATTAAATTATTTAATATATAATGGAGAAATATATAATTTCAAAAAACTAAAAAATAAAATAAATAATAAACAGTCATTAAAAACAACAGGTGATACTGAAGTATTGTTTCAAACATTTTTAAATTACAAAGATAAAAAAAAATTTTTAGAAAACCTTCAAGGAATGTTTAGTTTCATGATTATTAATGATGATGAAGTTTTTTTTGCAAGAGACCGTTATGGTCAAAAACCTCTTTATTATTATAACGATAATAAAATAATAGTATTTTCAAGTGAAATAAAACCCATTTTAAACATAATAAATAAGTCAAAATTAAATAAAGAAGAAGTTAAAAAATATGTTACTCAAAATTTATATTTTGGAAGCCGTGAAACATTTTATCAAAATATAAATCAAGTAAAATCAAGTGAATTTGGTATTATAAAAAATAATAATATTTATCTCAATAAATATTATTATCAAAAAATTCCTGAAGTCAGGAAAGATACTAAACTAAATAATTTTTTTAAAAATTTTACAAAAAATATATTAGATCATACAATTTCAGATAAAAAAATTGCTATTTCGTTATCTTCAGGAATAGATTCACAAAGTATAGCACATGTATTATTTTCTAATAAAAAATTAAATTATGACATAATGTCATATACTATAGATTTTGAGGGTAGTAATTTTGAATTCGAAGAGTCAAAAAAATTTATAAAATCTTATAATCAAAATATTAAAAAAGTCTTAATTACAGAAAAATTTGTAGTAAATAATTTTGAAAAATATTTTTTTAAAAATGAAGGACCAATAGGTGGTTTAATGCAATTGGGCATGTTTAGACTTTGTGAATTTGTAAAAAAAGATGGATATGATGTTTTATTAGCAGGATTTGGACTCGATGAATGTTTTGGATCTTATTCCGATATAAGAAAAAAAATTAAAGATAAGATTGATGACAGTTTTAATTTAATTGATTCAACTAAAATAAATAATCAAAAGTATTTGAAATTTAGCAGTAAAAGCCAATCTAATAAACTTTTTAATAATTATTTTTTTAAATCAAAAATTCCACGTACGACACATTTTGTAGATAGGCTTTCAATGGCAAGTTCTATTGAGCTAAGGTTACCTTTTCTAGATCACTTGTTTGTTCAAAAATGTTTAAATTTTAAAATTGATTTAAATAAAAAGGACAAATATTTAATAAGGAGCTATTTAAATGTGCATTCTAAACATAAAAAAAACTGGTTTGAAGGTAAAATACATGTTCCACATCCTCAAAATAAGTGGTTAAAATCAGGTATTTTAAGTGACTGGACTGAAGAAATTATAAGAGATAACTTTTTGTATAAAAATTTAGATTTTTTAAATAAAAATGAAATAATTAATGATTGGAAAAAATTTAAGTCCCAAAGAAATACTAGTGGTTATTTTTTTTGGCAACTAATTAATGTTTATTATTTATTAAAATTTAGTAAAACTAAAAGAAAAAAATTTTTTAATTATGTTTAATAATCAAAATCAAAGATCAGTAAAAATAATTAACGAAATTCATCCGCAGCACATGGGTAATTCAAATGAAATAGAAAGGATGATTTTGCAGTCTAAAATCTGCGGTGCAGATATTGTTAAACTACAATTATATTCTAGTGAATTGTTGTGGAAAAATAAGGATAGAATTTATCTAGATATAAAAGAAGATGAATTAACTAAAATTAAAGAATATTGTGACAATTTAAGAGTAGAGTTGTCTGCATCTATATTTGATGAAGAAAAATTAAAGTGGTGCGAAAGTTTAGGTTTTAAAACTTATAAAATTGCGAGCAGAACTGTATTGGAAGATCAATCATTATGTGAAAAGATTATATCAACAAATAAAGATATAATTATATCCCTTGGTATGTATGACTTTAAAAAATTAGGCGTTCCTTACAAAAGTGAGAAAATCAAATATTTATATTGTGTTTCTAAATACCCCACTCCACTATATGAACTTGATATTCCTGATTTTGATAATAGTTTTTTTGATGGTTATAGTGATCATTCAATAGGAATAGATGCTTGCATTTATGCTTTATCCAAAGGTGCAAAAATAATTGAAAAGCATTTTTCAAATAATAAAAGTGCAAATGTATTGACACAACTAGGTCATACTGGAAGCATGGATATTCATGATTTAGAGTTTTTAAGAAAATATTCCGACTCTGTTACTATCCTAAAAAATCAAATTTAAAATATCTTTCTTATTCTTCTTAGAACATTAGTGGGTATTATTATTAATATTATAATTTTAATTTGGCTTACAAAGTTTAAAAAAGGTATTTCCTTAAAAGTTTTAATTTTTTCATAATTTAAAATATAAGATTTACTTAAATGAAAATGAGCAAAATTTTTTAAAAATTTATAATTTTTAAATTTTTGAAAATTACTATTTTTTTTATACCAATATATTAATTCCTTAAAATTGAGAATTGATCTTTTGTTGCTTAGATTTTCATTATGCCATCGGTAAATTGAAAGAGGACTTTCAAGTGAAATCAATTTCCAATTTTTTGATAGTCTTAAACATAAGTCATAATCTCCAATAATTTCAAGATTGGGGTCAAATCCTCTGGTTAATTCAAAATATGCTTTTTTTCTTATTATCAATGTACACATTCCAATAAAATTTTTTTTCAATAATTCGTTAGTTACATCTCCAGAAGGAATTTTTTGAAAAGCTTTTTTTTTTGTATTATTAAATTTATTATCAATTATATAATTGGTGCAAGATAAACCAATATTTTCGTCTTTAAAAAAAGGCACTTGTAATTTTAGCTTATTTTTTTTCCATCTATCATCAATATCTAAAAATGCAATTAAAACTCCCTTTGCTTTTTTTACTGCTTTATGCCTGGCATTATAAAGTTTTAAAAATTTACTTGAATAAAAATATTTTATTTTTTTATTATTAAAATTATTAATAATTTTTTTTGTGTTATCATCAGATTTATTGTCATAAAATATAATTTCATAATTATTATATGTCTGATTAAGAATTGAATTTATACAACCTCTTACGTAGTTTGCGCCATTATGACTATTAACAACTATAGACACTAAGGGATAAAATTCTTTATTTATTTTCATCTTAGAGCTATTTAGATTTTAATCTGCCCATTTTAATTAAATGATTTAGTTGATCTAAATCTCTTTTATTATCAACACATTTCCAAAAACTCTCATGTTTAAAAGCTCTAACTTTTTTAGTTTTAACTGCTTCAATGATGGGTGCTCTTTCTAACATTTCATTTTTATTTCTAACAAATTTTAAAAATTTATTATTAACTACAAAAAAACCTCCATTTATCCATCCACTTTGTAATTGAGGTTTTTCATCAAACCTTGTTACTGTATTGTTGTTTAATTTTAATTCCCCAAACCGCGCTGGTGGTCTTACAACTGAAATGGTTAATATTGATTTGTTTTTTTTATGAAACTTTATTAATTTATTCAAATCTATATCTGATACACCGTCACCATAGGTCAATAAGAAATTTTCTTGATTTTTTAAGTATTTCTTTAAATTATATACTCTTTTGCTTGTAAGGGAATTTAGTCCAGTATTAACTACTTCAACTTCTTTATCATTATTAAAATATTTTTTTATTACATTAAACTTATAGCCTCCGGCAATTAAAAATTTTTTGAATCCATAACTTTTATAGTGCTTAATGATATGTTGAATCAAAGGCTTACCATCAACTTTAACCATTGGTTTTGGTATTAAATTTGTATATTCAGATAATCTAGTACCTTTTCCTCCAGCTAAAATTACTACTAACATAAATAATTAAAAAGAATTAAAATCAAATTTTTGAATTTCATTTTTATCATATATACCAGTTGACATACTTATAATAAAACTTTCTTTGGAAATACCTTTAAATGCAAATTTTATATTTGGCTTTATCTTTATTATTTTTGAAAACTTACTATCAATAACTTTGCAATATTTTTTTTTATTCATTAAATATAGAAATATACTTCCATGAACTAAAAAAATATTTGTTGTGTGCTTTTTGTGCATATTCCAGCCTTTAATCTTATTCTTAAGAACTGTGGTAATATAAACCTCTTTTATTATTTTATCTTTTTTTTTTTTTAAGTTAAGAAGTTTAATTAATGATCCTCTATCATCATTTTTTATCACGACATTTTTACTATCAATTTTTTTAAATTTTGCCATTTTTTAATTTAAATTTTAAATAATATTCACTTATTTGATTTACTGAAAGTTTTTTAAGAATTTTTTTGTTTTTATTTAATAAATAAGACTTGTACCATAGACCTGTAAATTTTATTGTTTCATGAAAATTAAGAGTTGGTTTCCATTTAATCTTCTTGTAAGCTAAATTACTATTAAGTTTGAGTAACTTTGACTCCTTAAATAAATTTTTTTTTTTTATTATTATTTTTTTGTTAGGAATTATTGTTTTAAGATTTTTAATCAAATCAACGACTTTATAATTATTTTTTTTTTTTGGACCAAAGTTTAAAATTTCTAAACCTCCATATTGTTTTGAACTAATCTTTAATGCAAAAGTTAAATAACCTCCCAAGGGTTCTAAAACATGTTGCCAAGGTCTTGTTGAATTTTTATTTCTTATTTTTAAATATTTTTTTTTTTGTACTGATTTAATAAAATCTGGTATAATTCTATTTTCTGAAAAATCACCACCTCCAATTACATTTCCTGCTCGAGCAATACCAAACCTCAAATTATTTTTTTTTATTATAGTTTTTATATAAGATTGTGCGGCTATATCTGCACAACTTTTTGATGCGCTATACGGATCTATTCCATGAAGAATATCATTTTCTTTATAACCTTTTTTTGTTTCAATATTCTTATAAGCTTTATCGCTTGTAATAATTATTAATGTACATTTTTTTTTATAGTTCTTTACAGACTCTAAAATATTTATTGTTCCCAGAACATTAGTTGACCAAGTATATAAAGGATCTTTAAAAGACTCACCAACTAATGATTGGGCCGCTAGATGAAAAATAATATCAGGTTTTATAGTTAAAATTTTTTGTTTTAGTTTTTTTATATTTCTAACATCAAAGTAACTGCTTTTTATATTTTTTCCTGAAAATATTTTAAATAATTTAGTTTTATTTATAGATATACCATAGACTTTGGCTCCCATTAAGCTAAGCCATAAACATAACCAGCTTCCTTTAAAACCAGTATGACCAGTTATTATAATTTTTTTATTTTTGTAGAAATTTTGAAACATTAAAATTTTATAATAAACTAGTTTTTTTTAAAAACAAATAGTATACCAATTTTTATGATTAAAATTTCAAGAGTAAAGTTAAAAGATTTAAATATTAAATGGGTGAATTGGCTTAATGATTCAGAAATTACAAAGTATTCTATCCAAAGAAAAAAAAAACATACTTTAAATACACAAAAGAAATTTATAGAAAAAAAATTAAAAGATAATTCTTCTATACTTTTTAAAATATTAGATAAAAATAACTTTGTTGGAGTGATAGAAATTAAAAATATAGATAAAATAAATTTCACTTGTGAAATATCTTATCTTGTTGGAGAAAAAAATTTTTGGGGTAAGGGAATAGGAACAAAAGCAGTTAGTTTGGCAAGTGATTATTGCTTTAAAATTTTAAAAATAAAAAATATACTTTCCGCAACAATGTCAAATAATATTGCTAGTAAAAAAGTTCTTAAAAATAATAATTTTCGTATATTTGGAAAAATTAAAAATTATTTTTCTTACAAAAAAAATATGAGAATTGATAAAATTTTTTTTATAAAAACAAATTTATAAATGTCAAAACTGCTAGTATATTTTTTTATTTTACAATTAAAAATTATTGATTCTATTTTATCTATATTTAAAAAAAAAATTTCTAATAAAGTATCTTTAGAAATAGAAAATAGAAGTTATGTTTACAAAAAGATACTTAATAAAAGTGTAAAGTTTTTCTCTCCAAATCATATAACTGATTGGAGATTAAATACATTATTTTCGAAAGAACCAAATACAATAAATTGGATAGATAATTTTAAAGGTGATAAAATAATATTTTGGGACATTGGTGGAAATATTGGAATTTACTCAATTTATGCAGCTATTAAACATAGTAAAAAAATAGAGATTTATACTTTTGAACCTTCATCAAACAACTTAAGAGTTTTGTGCAGAAATATATCTATTAATAATTTTGAAGAACAAATTAAAATTGTTCAAATTCCATTATACGATGGAAAACCTAAGATTTTAAAAATGAAAGAGAGTAATTTTATTGAAGGTTCAGCAATAAATACTTTCTCTAAAGAATTTAATCATACAGGAAATAGATTTAATTCAAACAATAGCTATCATATCGTGGGTTCTAATATTGATTTTTTATTAGAGCAAAATATTGTTAAATTTCCTAATTATATTAAAATTGATGTAGATGGATTAGAACATTTAATTATAAAAGGTTTTGAAGAATATCTTAAAAAAAATAATGATCAATTAAAAGAATTTTTGATTGAACTTAATCCAGAATTTATAGATCAGTACGAACAAACAGTTAGTATATTAAAAGATAATGGTTTTCATATGGATAATGAAAATAATAATAGAAAAAGTTTAACAGAGTACATTTTCAAAAAAAAATGAAATTTTTAATTTATAAAATTTTAAAAAAAATAAACTTATTTTATTTTAAATTTAAAACTTATTTATCATATGATTTCAAGATCAGTAAAAAAAATATTAAATTAGAGCAAGAGCTTATATTTCAAAACGAAGGACTTGATAGAAAAAAGGGAGAAGATAAAATTTTATCTATTATTCGTGATAATCCTGATTTAAATAATAATCTTAAATCAGAACATCAAATATTATTTTCAAGCATTTCTGAAAAAAAAAAATGTCCAAAAATACTTGAAATTGGTACTTATGATGGAAAAAATGCTTTACTGCTAAATATATTGTTTCCTGAATCTGAAATATTTACAATTGATTTAGATGAAAATGATTCCAATTTTTCAAACACATATCAAAGATCAAAGGTTAATGAAAAAATAAAGTTCTGCAAGGAAAGAGATGACAGACTTAAAAATAATAAAAATATTATTTTTAAAAAATTAAACTCTATAAATATTAAGAATTTGAATCAAACATTTGATCTAATTTGGATTGATGGAGCACATGGTTATCCAATGGTAACTATAGATATAATTAACTCGTTAAATATTATCAAAGAAGATGGAATCATTTTATGTGATGACGTTTATAAAAATACAACTATTAACGATAAGTTTTATAAATCTACAGCAGCATTTGAAACTTTGGAAACTCTAAGAAATAATAATATGATTTATTCAAATTTATTTTACAAAAGAGTAGAAAAAAGTTTTAATAAGTACGCTCTTGAGAGAAAATTTATAGCTTTAGTTAAAAAACTATGATTTTAAATCAAGTTTTGAGATTATATTTTCCCAAATATCTCTCTTGTCTAATAACAATTTTTTACTTAGGATATTTTGATGATTTTTCAATAAATAATTTTCATCTTTTAAAAAATTATTGATCATTTTAATTACTTCATCACTTGTTTGACAAACAAATTTTTTATCTAAATAATACCAGGGAATTATTTTTTTATACTGAAATCTAGGATTTAATAGAATAATTTTTTTTTTACCTAAAGATAAATATTCTAAAGTAATAGTACTAGTATCATTTGATATAATAATATCAGAATACATAACTAATTCTTGTGTACTGAATTTTTTTTCAAAAATAATTTTTTTTTCAAATTCTTTTAAATATTTAAATGTATTAAAAAAAAGTCTTCTTTTATCCATTTCTTTTGTTCTTAACTGAACAAAAATACTGACGTCTAAGTCTTTATTATTAAGCAAATATAGTAAAAATCTATATTTTTCGCTCATAACTTTATAATCAATAAATGAATTTTGAAGACTTGGAAAAAAAACAAGAATATTTTTTTTACTAGAATAGTTTTTTAAAAAATTTTCTCTAGATAAATTTTTTTGAGACAAATAAGAATCGATATTTATAGTACCTATAGGAATAATCTCTTTTGAAAATGAAAATTTTTTATATAATTCAAAATTTATTTCATTGTATACAAAATATATATCAAAATAATTAAAACATATATAGCTAGATCCAAAAGGATTAATAAAAGCCGAATGTTGTATTCCTATATTTTTTAAATTGTATTTATTTTGTACAATTGTTCTAATAATATGATCAGAAGAATAATCATCTTTGCTTATAAAATACTTGATTTTAAAATTCTGGCAAAATATTTCATAATTATAATAACTATACAAAATATTGTTTATAAGACTATAATTTAAATAATTGTATATAAATATCTTTGAATTTATATTGATGAACGAAGCTAAAATATCTTTAAAAAAAAATCTTAAATTTGCAGAATTTCCATTTTCATTGCAAAATGGTTTATCAAAAGATTTTTTTTGTGAATAATATTTTTTCCATATAGAAAAAATATAAATTACATTTAATTTTTTTTTTTCAAAAATTTTCTTTATAGCATAGTCTCTTTGATTTTTTGCAACACCATAAGCTATGTGGTAGCCAATATCGTAATAAATAGGTTTTTTTTTTATATGAAAACCATTAGCACAACATTTAAATATCCAAAAAATCTGTTTTAATAAACTACTTGAAATATTAAATATATTAAAAAATTTTTTGTAAAATGTTTGAAATTTTATAAATTTTATTTTTCTTCTTTTTGATAAAGAATTGATATTTAAACAATCGTCATAAGTAGAAAATAATAAAATTTTATTT
>QCPT01000017.1 GCA_003212415.1 Pelagibacteraceae bacterium AG-439-F23 | reverse complement strand
CATCAATTAATGTTGAGAGTTGGTATGATTAAGCAGTCATCAGCAGGAATTTATTCATGGCTACCTTTGGGTTTTAAAGTTATGAAAAAAATTGAAAAAATAGTTAGAGAAGAACAAGATAGAGTAGGCGTTCAAGAAATTTTAATGCCAACAATTCAATCTTCAGAAATTTGGAAAGAAAGTGGTAGATATGATGATTACGGAGAAGAGATGCTCAGAATTAAAGATCGACAAGGTAGAGAAATGCTTTACGGTCCTACTAACGAAGAATTAATAACTGAAATATTTAGATCAAGTATAAAATCTTATAAATCGCTACCTCAACTTTTATATCATATTCAATGGAAATTTAGGGATGAATTAAGACCTCGATTTGGAATTATGAGATGTAGAGAATTTTATATGAAAGATGCATATTCTTTTGATTTAACTGACGAAGATGCTTTTTTTTCTTACAATAAATTTTTTTTATCTTATTTAAGAACTTTTAAAAGATTGAATCTATCAGCTATACCAATGGCAGCTGATACGGGACCAATTGGCGGCAACCTTTCCCATGAATTTATAATTTTAGCAGATACTGGAGAAAGTAAAATTTATACGGATAAAAGAATATTTGATGTTGATTATAGTTCAACAGAACTTGAAAAAACATCATTGCAAAAACTTAGAGATGATTATGAAAATTTTTATTCAGTTACGGATGAAAAATTTAATAAAGAAAAATTTGAAGAAAAGGTTCCAAATGAATATAGAGTTAATACTAAAGGTATAGAAGTAGGACATATTTTTTATTTTGGTGATAAATATTCAAAACCAATGAATGCTTCAGTAGATTTTAATGGCAAAAAAGAGTTTGTTAAAATGGGTTCTTACGGTGTAGGCGTTTCTAGATTGGTCGGTGCCATAATTGAAGCAAAATATAATGATAAAGATGAAATTATGAAATGGCCAATATCAGTATCACCATACGACTGCGCAATAATTCCAATGATTAGCAAAAATGACTCTTCAAATTTAGAAAAATCAAATAAAGTTTTTGAGTATTTAAAATCAAAAAATATAGATCCTATTATAGATGATACAGAAGAAAATATCTCAGCAAAAATTAAAAAATTTAATCTTATAGGTGTTCCGTACCAATTAATTATTGGAAATAAGACTGAAGGAGATCTTTTTGAGTTTAAAGAAGTTGATGGAGAAACTCAAAAATTAAAAATTGAAAAAATAGCATCACTAATAAGCAAAGCTAAATCAAATTGATTTCACAATTAGAAAAAGAAGTAACTTTAAGATTTTTAAAAACCAGAAAAAAAGATGGTTTTTTAAATATTATATCTATTTTTTCATTCATAGGAATATCCCTGGGTGTAGCTGTTTTAATTATAGTGATGTCTGTAATGAATGGATTTAGAACGGAATTAATTGATAAGATAGTAGGATTTAATGCTCATGCTGTTGTTAAGCCTTATGATAAATTTGTTAATTTAGACTCTTATAAAAATAGTAATTTTTTACAAACCAATGTTTCTTCAATAGTTTACTCTAATGATGGAGAGGCTATAATTTTAAATAAAGATAATACCAAGGGTGTTCTATTAAAAGGATATTCTAATAATGATTTTAAGAATCTTGAAATAGTAAAAAATAAAGAATTTTATGGCAACAAAGAATTAAAAGAAAATACAATATCTATAGGTAGGGAATTAAGTTTCAATTTAGATTTAGATGTAGGAGAATCTGTTACATTGATGTCACCGGCAGGTGTTGAGACAATTGTTGGATCTTTACCTAAACAAGAATCTTTCAAAGTTACTTCCATTTTTGATAGTGGATTAGCAGATTTTAATGAAAATGTTGCATATATAAATCTAAATACTCTTGAAAGTTTTTTTGACAAAAATACTGATCAGCGTTTTTTAGAATATTATTTTAAAAAACCACAAGATATTAGTAATCATAAAAAACAATTATTAATAATTTATCAAAATGAGCTAGTTTATACTTGGGCAGATTTAAATGAGTCTTTATTCTCAGCATTAAAAGTTGAGAGAAACGTTATGTTTATAATTCTTTCTCTAATAATTATTGTCGCAGCATTTAACATCATTTCTGGACTAACTATTTTAGTGAAAAATAAAACTAGAGATATAGGTATATTAAAATCTATTGGAGTTACAAACAAATCAATAAAAAAGATTTTCTTTTTAGTAGGATTTACAATTGGAACAACTGCAACATTATTTGGAATAGTTATAGGGACTTTATTTTCATATTATATTGAAAATATTAGAGAATTTATTTCTAATACATTTGATCTTTCTCTATTTCCTGAAGAAATTTATTTTTTAAATACTATGCCATCAGAAATAAATCCAAATTCTATTATTTTGATTGCCTTTTGTTCGATAATAACAACAATAATTGTATCCATATATCCAGCAGCACAAGCCTCATCATTAGATACGGTTAAAACATTAAAGTATGAATAATTTTATAAATATTAAAAATATAAATAAAAAATATGAAAAAAATAAAACTATAAAAGTTTTAAACGATATTACATTTAGTTTTGAATCAGGAAAAGTATATTCTATAGTAGGGCCTTCAGGATCAGGAAAATCTACTTTATTAAATTTATTATCTTTAATTGATTCACCTTCATCTGGATCAATTGAAATTAATAATAAAAGGATTAATTTTAATGATAAAGTTGAAAATGACACGATTAGAGCAAAAAAAATAGGAATCATCTATCAAGATAAAAATCTTTTGTCGGATTTTTCTGCATTTGAAAATGTATATTTACCTAATTTATTATTATCCAATGATAAAGCAGAATCAATATACCTAGCTAAAAAAATTATTAAAAATGTTGGTCTTTCATCAAGATTAAATCATTTTCCTTCTGAATTATCTGGTGGTGAAAATCAACGTATAGCAATAGCAAGAGCTTTAATTAATAACCCAGAAATAATTTTGGCTGATGAGCCAACAGGCAGTTTGGATTTTGAAAACGCTAAACAAATATTTAAAATATTATTTAATCTCAAAAATAAAAATAGAATTATAATTTTTGCAACCCACAATAGATATTTTGCCAATATGGCTGATTGCAAAATCAAAATGATTGGTGGTAGAATGAAAATCACCAATGAAAGAATCAATTAATAAAACATTTAATCATTTTAAAGTTCATACACAATATTCAATATGTGAAGGAGCAATTAAAATTGATCAATTAAAAGATTTTTGTAAGAAAAATAAAATTAAATCATTAGGTTTATCAGACACTTATAATCTTTCAGGTTCTTTAGAATTTTCAGAAAATTTATCTTCTGCTGGAACACAACCAATTATTGGAACTCAAATATTATTTAAATATAAAAACTTTACTGGATTCATACCACTTATTGCCAAAAATATAGATGGATATAAGAATATTATTGAACTTTCTTCAAAATCTTATTTAGAAAATTCTGAAATTACAGATCCACATTGTAATTTTGACGACTTGCTGAAAAAATCTTCTGGAATAATTGTTTTAAGCGGATCAATAAGATGTTTGATAGGAAGTTTATTTAACAATGGTTTGTTTAATGAAATAAATGATATTATCAATAAATTATCAAAAACTTTTAAAAATGATTTTTATTTAGAAATACAAAGACACAATGATTTAAATGAAAAAGAATTTGAATATTTTAATTTAAACATTTCTAAAAAATTTAATTTACCTATCATTGCTACTAACGAGGTTTATTATTTGGATCAAAATATGTTCGAAGCTCATGATGCCCTAATGTGCATTGGTCAAAAAACATATATAAATGATATTAATAGATTAAGATTATCGAACCAACATTATTTTAAGTCTTCAGATGAAATGATTGAGCTTTTTAATGATTTACCCGAAGCTTTAGAAAATAATTTTGCTTTACCATATAGATGTACATTTAGACCTTTGCCTTCAAAGCCTATTCTCCCTAATATTTCTTCATCGGATGTTAATGCAAACGATTTATTAAAAAAAGATTCTTATGAAGGTCTAAACGAAAAATTTAAAAAAATTTTAAAAGTTGAAAAATTTGAAATAAATAATAATGAAAATTATCAACACTATAAAAAAAGATTAGACCATGAAATAAAAATAATTCTTGAAATGAACTATGCTGGTTATTTTCTTATTGTCTCTGATTATATAAAATGGGCAAAAAAAAATAATATTCCTGTTGGACCTGGCAGAGGTTCTGGCGCCGGATCTTTGGTTGCTTGGTGTTTATCTATAACTGATATAGATCCAATTAAATTTAATTTAATCTTTGAAAGATTTTTAAATCCAGATAGAATTTCAATGCCTGATTTTGATATAGATTTTTGTGAAGAAAAAAGAGATTTGGTTTTTGAATATTTAACTAATAAATATAAAGACAGTGTAGCTCATATTATTACTTTTGGTAAACTTAAAGCGCGTATGGTAATTAGAGATGTAGGCCGTGTTCTTGGTCTTCCCTACGGATTTATTGATAGTATTTGTAAAATGATACCATTTGATCCCTCTAGGCCACTAAAATTACAAGAATGTATCAATGTAGAACCAAGATTGCAGAAACTTATAAACGAAGATAAGAGAGTTGAAAGATTAGTTAATTTATCTTTAAAACTAGAAGGATTAAATAGAAATGTAGCCACTCATGCCGCTGGTGTTGTAATAGCTGATAAAAAATTAACAGAGACAGTTCCATTATATAAAGATAATTCTGCAGATTTATTACTTCCATCAACTCAGTTTGATATGTATTCAGCAGAAAATGCTGGATTAGTTAAATTTGATTTTCTTGGTTTAAAAACATTAACAGTAATTGATAAAACTCAAAAACTAATTAACAAAAAAAATCCTAAATTTAAAATTGATGAAATAAATTATGATGACCAAAAAGTTTATGAACTTCTGTCTAGTGGTAAAACAGTTGGGTTATTTCAACTTGAAAGTTCTGGAATGAAAGATGCGCTTATAAATATGAAGCCAAATAGACTAGAAGATATAATTGCACTTGTAGCACTTTATAGACCGGGACCTATGAGCAACATTCCAATATATAATGAGTGTAAACATGGAAAAAGAGAACCTGATTATCTTCATCCAAAACTAGAAGAGATTTTAAAACCAACATACGGAGTTATAATTTATCAAGAACAAGTGATGCAAATAGCTCAATCATTATCAGGATTTACACCTGGCGAGGCTGATATTCTTAGACGAGCAATGGGAAAGAAAAAAAGAGCTGAGTTAGAAAAACAAAAACAAAGATTTGTAGAAGGAGCATTCAAAAATGGCATTAGCAAAGATGTAGCTGCTGGAATTTTTTTAAAAATAGAACCATTTGCTGAATATGGTTTTAACAAAAGTCATGCTGCGGCATATGCTGTCATTGCTTACCAAACTGCATACTTAAAAACTTATTTCCCACATGAATTTTTTGCTGCCTCAATGTCAATGGAATTATCAAATCAAAACAAGCTCAGCGAATTTTATGAAGAACTAAAAAGATTAAATATTAATGTAGTTCGCCCAGATATTAACAAATGCTTTGCTGATTTTACATCTAATGGAAAAGATTTCTTATATGCGTTAGGAGCAATAAAAAATGTTGGTTATGAAGCTATAACAAATGTAATTAAAGAAAGAATTCAAAATGGAAAATTTCAAAATATTTCAGATTTTATAAATAGAGTTAATCCTAAAGATATTAATAAACTTCAGTTAGAAGGATTAGTTAGAGCTGGTGCTTTTGATGAAATTAATAATAATAGGCAATCTTTGTTTAATTCTATTCCAAATATTATTTTAAAATCAAAAAATAACTTTGAAAATAAAATAGCAAACCAAATAAATTTATTTGACGATGATTTTAAATCTAATGATGAATTTTTAGAAAAAATAGATGATTGGAATATTGATACCAAACTTTCGAAAGAATTTGAAACTTTAGGTTTTTTTATTTCTGATCATCCATTAAACCAATATAAAGTTATATTTAAACAATATAATATAGTTAATTATGAACATTTCGAAAATGAAAGAAATTCATTGAGTTCCAATATTGCTTGTACAGTTCTAAAAGTTCAGGAAAAAAAAACTCAAAAGGGAACTTCATACGCTATTGTAAAATTATCTGATTTAACCAGTGTCTTTGAATTATTTATTTTTTCAGATATTTTTGAACTTAATAGAGATAAAATAATTGAAGGTAATTCATTAATGATAACTCTTATGAAAAATTATTTAGATGAAACCAAAACGCAAAGAAAAATAAATGTTAAAAAGATAGTAATATTAAAAGAAATATTAAATAGCAGCTTTGATAAATTAAAATTCAAAATTAATAATATTGACGATTTAGTAAAATTAAAAAATTTGAGAAAAAAAGATGCCAAAACAAAAATAACTTTTCAAATATCTGACAATGAAAATATATATACTTTTAGTCTTATTGATAAGAGATATATTGATAATAACCTTATAAATGAGTTAAAAATTAGAGAAAATATACTTATAGAATAAAAATTACTTGTTTTTTTTTAATAAGATTGTATTTACCTTCATAAATTAACACGCACACAATTTGTGGTTTTATACCTCCGGTCCTTAAGTGGAAATAATTGTGGTGGCATAACCGGGAAAAAATATGAAGATACCAAATATAACAATCGAACAATTATTAGAAGCAGGAGTTCACCTAGGACATAAAACACTTAGATGGAATCCAAAAATGAAAAAATACATTTTTGGAAAAAGAGATTCTATTCACATAATAGATTTAACACAGACATTAGA
Source organism: Pelagibacteraceae bacterium AG-439-F23 (assembly GCA_003212415.1). Taxonomy (GTDB): domain Bacteria; phylum Pseudomonadota; class Alphaproteobacteria; order Pelagibacterales; family Pelagibacteraceae; genus Pelagibacter. The sequence goes on along the minus strand of QCPT01000017.1, from coordinate 18,335 downwards.
GTTAACTAATGTTGCATTAGAAAAAGTTTACACAACAATTGTAAATGGTGGGAAAATATTATTTATTTCTACAAAAAAACAAGCTTCTGAAGCAATAGCAGAATTAGCAAAAAATACAGATCAATACTTTGTAAATTATAGATGGTTAGGAGGAATGCTTACAAATTGGGGAACAATATCTAATTCAATTAAAAAATTAAAAAAACTTAATTCAGATTTAACATCAGAGAATAGAGGCTTTACAAAAAAAGAACTGCTTAAAATGAGCAACCAAAGAGATAAATTACAAAGATCTTTAGGTGGTATAGCTGAAATGAAAAAAATACCCGAACTTGTATTTGTAATTGATACTAATTATGAATCATTAGCTATTAAAGAATCGATTAAATTAGGAATTCCTATTGTAGCTATTTTAGATAGCAACTCTAATCCAGAAGGAATAGATTTTCCAATACCTGGAAATGATGATGCAAGAAGATCAATTGATTTATATTGTAGTCTATTATTAGAAACAATTAATAATGCTAAAAAAGATCTACCAACAGAAACAGAAAATTTATCAAAAAATATTAATAATGAAATAAAAAGTGAAAACTCTAATGAAGATTTATCTAAAAAATCTACACCAGAAAAAAAACAAAAAATAAATTAAATTAATTAATCTAAAAATATAAGAAGTATATGAGTGATATAGAAAATATAAAAAAATTAAGACAATCAACTGGAGCAGGTTTTAAAGATTGTAACTCTGCACTTAAAGAATCCGGAGGAGATTTGGATAAAGCAGTTGAAATTTTAAGAATTAAAGGTGTAGCAAAAGCTTCAAAAAAAATGTCAAGAGATGCTAGAGAAGGAGTAATTTTACTTTCAGGAGATAATAAAAAATCTTCATTATTAGAAGTTAATTGTGAAACAGATTTTGTTGCAAAAAATGAGGATTTTATTAAATTTGTTCAAGAATTAAGCGATTTAAATAATCAATGTTCATCCGATTTAGAAAAATTAGATAAACTAAAAATGAAAAATGAAAAAACAGTTAATGAAAATTTAGTAGCTCTGATTGCAAAAATTGGAGAGAAAATTACTATAGGAAGGGCCAAAACAATTGATAATAAAAACTCTATAAATTTTGCATATCAGCATTCAATAATTAAAGACAATGTTTCGAAATTAGGTGTTATAGTCTCGCTAGAAAATGATGAACAATCCGATTCAGTTAATTCTTTTGGTAAACAACTTGCGATGCATATAGCTGCATCAAATCCAATTGCATTAACGTCAGATAAAATAAAAAAAGAAATAATAGAAAAAGAACAACAGCTAATAACAGAAGAGTTAAAAAATATAGGAAAATCTGATGAAATAGCAAAAAAAATAAGTTTAGGTAAGATTAATAAATTTAAAGAAGAAAATAGTTTAATGTCACAAGATTGGGTTATGGAACCAAAAAAGAAAGTAAAAGAGATTTTGTCTGAAATAAGCACCAAAGGTATTAACATAAAAGAATTTATAAGATTAAAAATCGGGGAGTAATGTTTAAAGATAGTCAATATAATGACAAAATGTCAAAAACAATTGAAGTTTTTGTTAAAGAATTATCTTCATTAAGAACGGGTAGAGCTAACTCTAGCATGTTAGATTTAGTAAAGGTCGATGTTTATGGCCAGCAAATGCCCATAAATCAATTAGCGAGCATAACAACTCCAGAACCTAGAACTATAAATATACAAGTATGGGATACAAATAATGTATCATTAATTGATGCAGCAATACAAAAATCAGAATTAGGATTAAATCCTCAAATTGATGGTCAATTAATTAGATTACCAGTACCGGATTTAAGCGAAGAACGTAGAAATGAAATGAAAAAGATTATTAAATCAATGGGTGAAAAGTGTAAAATTTCTATAAGAAATATCAGAAGAGAAGCTAATGATGATCTAAAAAAACTTTTAAAAAGCAAAGATATTTCTGAAGATGATGTTAAAAAAAATGAAAAGATAATTCAAGTTCATACAGATAAAAATATTAACCAAATAGATGAGAAAGTTATTTCAAAAGAAAAAGAAATAATGACAATATGAATTCACCCAAACATGTAGCCATAATTATGGATGGTAATGGCAGATGGGGACTAAAAAATAAAAAATCTAGAAACTTAGGTCATAGAGCTGGAATAAAAACAGTAGAAAAAATAATAAAATCCTCGATAAAAAATAAAATTAAATATTTAACATTATATGCTTTCTCTACGGAAAATTGGAAAAGACCCAAGTTAGAAATTAAATTTTTACTAAATTTATTAGAATCTTTTCTAAAAAATAAAATTAATGAATTAAATGAAAATGGTATAAAAATTAAAATTATTGGAGATATAAAAAAATTTCCAAAAAAAATACAAGTTAATTTATTATCTTCTCAAAAAAAAACTATTAATAACAATAAGCTAAATTTAGTTCTTGCTTTAAACTATGGATCAAAAAATGAATTATTAAATGCTATTAAAATAATTAAAGCTAAAAAAATGAAAATTAATGAAAGTTCTATTGTGAAATCACTTTATACATATGGAATTCCAAATCCAGAAATTTTAATCAGAACAGGAAACACAAAAAGGTTAAGTAATTTTTTATTATGGCAATTGTCTTATTCTGAAATATTTTTTGAAAAAAAAATGTGGCCAGATTTCAATGAAAAGGATTATAAAAAAATATTAGATAAGTTTAAAAAAATAAAAAGAAATTTTGGTAATATTTAATGTCTGAAAATTTAACAAAAAGATTTTTTACTTCATTATTATTATTATCAATATTATTAGTGTGTTTATTTTTAAGCAGATATTCATGGTTATTGTTAGTAATAATTGCTTCAATTATTAGCTTTTTTGAATTTAAAAATTTAATAAAAAAAATATGTAAAAAAAATAAATCAACTATTTATTTTGCAAATTTAATAAGTTTTTTTTATTTGGTTTTTTTTATTTTATCATCTTATGAGCTCAGTAGAATTAAACTTAATGTTATTTATGTTTTATCAATATGTGTTTTCTCAGATATCGGTGGTTATTTTATTGGTAAATTAGTTGGGGGTAAAAAATTAACTAAAATTAGTCCAAACAAAACAATTTCTGGTAGCATAGGATCTTTTGTGTTTTCATTAATTTCAATAATTTTAATTTTTTATTATGATAAATCTTATGGAACTTACTTTACCACAACTTTCTATATAAAAAGTATTTTCTTTATTTTGATTGTATCATTTATATGTCAAGCTGGTGATTTGCTTATTTCTTACTTTAAGAGAAAAGCTAAAGTCAAGGATACAGGTTCAATCTTACCTGGGCACGGTGGATTGCTAGATCGAATTGATGGAATAATATTTGCATTACCAGCAGCTTTTATTTTATTTAAATATTTTTTTAATTTATGAAGAAAAAAATTGCAATACTAGGCTCTACTGGATCGATAGGCAAAACTACTTTTGATATAATAAAAAAAAATAAAAAAGATTTTGAAATTATATTATTAACTACAAATAAAAATACGAATAAAATATTACAACAAGCTAAATTATTAAAAGTTAAAAATATTCTTATTTCAAGTCAACCTCACTATCTTAAAATAAAAAAAAAATTAAAAAATAGTAAAATTAAAGTTCATAATAATTTAGATAATCTACAAAACATTGTTAAACGAAAGATTGATTATACGATGTGCGCAATATCTGGTTTATCAGGTTTAAAACCAACTATTGATGCAATTAAATTTAGCAAAAATATTGCAATAGCTAACAAAGAGTCAATAATTTGTGGATGGCAGTTTATTGATAAAGCTTTACGCAAAAATAAAACTAATTTTATTCCAATTGACTCAGAACATTTTTCTATATGGACCCTTTTAAAAAATCAAAATAAAAATAATATAAAAAGAATTTATCTAACAGCTTCGGGGGGACCATTTTTAAATAAAAAAAATTCTTCAATTGAAAATATTAAACCTAAGTATGCATTAAAGCATCCTAACTGGAAAATGGGAAAAAAAATTTCAATAGATTCAGCAACATTGATGAATAAAATATTTGAAGTAATAGAAGCTAAGAAAATTTTTGATTTAGATATAACTAAGATTAAGATTATCATTCATCCAAGGTCATATATGCATGCGATTGTTCATTTTAATAATGGATTAGTTAAATTTTTGGCTCATGATACAAATATGGCAATTCCAATAATGAATTCACTTTATATGAATTACAAATCTTTCATTTATAATAATGATAAATTAAATTTTGAAGCATTAAATGGATTAAACTTTATCAAACCAGATGTAAAAAAATTTCCAGTAATAAAATTGCTAAATAGGATTAAAAATAAATATAGTTACTTTGAAACTATATTGATTTCTATTAATGATTTTTTAGTAGATAAATATTTAAATGGAGAGATTAATTACTTTTCTCTTAATATTAACTTAATGAAACTGATTAAAATCCCTTATTTTACAAGGTATTATAAATTAAAGCCAAAAAATATAATTGATATAAAAATTATGGTAAAAAAGGTTAATACTTATTTAAATAAAATTAAATTAAACTAAATGAAAATAATCTTTAAAACTATTACAAAAATATTTCTTTTTTCAATTTTATTATTTATTTTTAATATAAAATTAGTTAATTCAGAAATAATTAAAAAAATTGAAGTTACGGGAAATGATCGTTTAGCTGATGAAACAATTATTTTATTCTCTGAATTAAATGTTAGCGAAAATGTTAATTCACTTGAAATAAATAATGCATTTAAAAAATTATTTGAAACTAATTATTTCAAAGATATTAAAATTAGTTTTAACAATGGCATTTTAAAAATAAAAGTTGTTGAAAACCCTTTAATACAGTCAATTAATATTACAGGCATAAAAAACAAATCAATTTTAAGACAACTTTCTGAAATAACTAAAAAAAATGAAAAATATCCTTATTTAGAAAATAATATTATCGATCAAAAAAATCTTTTATTAAATATTGTTCGAAACTCAGGTTTTTATTTTGCTGACATTGAAACTAAAATTCAGGATAATAATAATAATTCAGTTAATATAATACATAATTTTTCTTTAGGTGAACGGGCAAAAATAAGTGAAATTAAGTTCATTGGAAATAAAATATTCAAAAGTAGTAAATTAAGGAAGCTAATAGTTTCTGAAGAAAGCAAACCTTGGAAGTTTTTAACCCAAAATAAATATTTAAATGAAAGTGTCATTAATATTGATGTTAATTTGTTAAAAAGTTATTTTAATAACAAAGGTTATTATAAAGCTTTAATTAAATCATCTTCAGCCAAAGTTATCGATAATAATAACTTTATTTTAACATTTAATATTGAAGCTGGTAAAAAATATTATTTTAACGATATAAAACTTGAAGTATCAGACAATTACGAAAAAGAGAATTTTTCTAATTTTTTTAAAATTTTTAATAAATTAAAAGGAAAAGCATACTCATTAAACTCTATTAAAAAAATAATTAATGAGATTGATAAGACTGCACTACAAAAAGAATTTGTTTTTATAAATGCGAAATATAAGGAAGAAATAATCGATAATAATAAAATTAATATTGAAATATTTTTTGAAGAAACTGAAAAATATTTTGTAGATAGAATTAATATTTATGGTAACTATCTTACTGAAGAGAAGGTTATCAGGAATGCATTTATTGTAGATGAAGGAGATCCTTACAATAAAATACTATTTAATAAATCTGTTAATGAAATAAAATCTAAAGGAATATTTAAATCTGTGACTTCTGAAGTTACTGATTCAGCTTTAAAAAATAATACTAAAAATATTACTATCACCGTTGAAGAAATGGCTACTGGTGAAATATTTGCTGGAGCAGGTACAGGAACTGATGGATCAACAATTTCATTTGGAATTAAAGAAAAAAATTATTTAGGTAAAGGAATTAAATTAGATACAAATTTAGCTTTATCAGATGATGAGATTAAAGGAAGATTTACTGTAAATAATCCAAATTTTAGAAATACAGATAGAGCGATCAATACTACAATTGAAAGTACTTCATCAGATTATATGACAAGTAGCGGATATAAAACGACAAGAACTGGAGTTAAATTAGGTACGGGTTTTGAACAGTACGAAGATTTATTTTTTAATATTGATATATCTAATTATTATGAAAAGTTGGAAACTTCGTCACTGGCTAGTGCTATTAAAAAAAAGCAAGAAGGTGATTATTTTGAAAACTTAATATCATATTCGCTAACTTTAAATAAATTAGACCAAAATTTCCAGCCTACAGATGGATATATATCAAAATTTTCTCAGACGTTACCAATTTATGCAGATGACAAATCTATAGAAAACTCTCTTACAGCAAGTAAATATCATTCTGTAAACGATAGTTTAATTTTTTCTGGAAAATTATTTTTAAAAGCAGTTAATTCAATTGATGACAATGTCAGAGTATCAAAAAGAATTTATATTCCAAGTAATAGGTTAAGAGGCTTTGAATCAGGATCTATAGGCCCTAAAGATGGTACTCAATATGTAGGAGGAAATTACGGTACTGCATTTACATTTAATACCACGCTACCTCAACTTTTTAACGCAAATGAAAATATGGATTTTAATTTATTTTTTGATGCAGCTAATCTTTGGCATGTTGATTACGATAATTCTTTAGATTCTAATAAAATTAGATCTTCAACAGGAATTTCTGTAAACTGGTTTACACCAATAGGCCCCTTATCATTGTCATATGCTATTCCTTTAAGTGAAGCAAAAACAGACAAAACTGAATCATTTAGATTTCAGATAGGAACATCTTTCTAAATGAAAAAAATATTTTTATTATTAATATTTATATTAAATTTTGAGTACGCATATGCGGAAAATAAAATTGTATATATCGATCTTAATTATATATTAAATAATTCTATAGTTGGCCAGACTATTACTAAACATATCAAAGGTATAAAAGAAAAAAATAATAAAGAATTTTTATTAATTGAAAAGGAATTACTTGATAAAGAAAATGATATAATAAAGAAGAAAAATATAATTGAAGAAAATGAATTTAATAATCAAGTTAATTTATTAAAAAGAGAAATTAATGAGTATAGAGCTAAAAAAAAAAAATTTAATAAAGACATTGATAATAAAAAAATTAAGTATACTAAAATAGTATTAAATACATTGAATCCTATTATTTCAAAATATGTTGAAGAAAATTCAATTTCTATGGTTATTCCAAAAAAAAATATAATAATAGCTAAAAAAAATTTAGATATTACAAATTCAATTATGGATTTACTTAATAATCAATTAAAAAAAATTGAATTTTAAATGAAATTTTCAAACATTTTTTTTAAAAAAAGAAAAAAAACTTATCTTTACGAAGTATTAATAAATTTAAATATTAAAAATAAAAAATTTTTTAAAAATGTATTAATTAATGATATCAAAAATTTAGAGCAAGCTGGAACAAATGATATTACATTTTTTCACTCATCTAAGTACAAAAAATCATTAATAAATACTAAATCAAAATTTATAATAACAAATGCTCAACTATCTTATCTTATACCAAAATCTAAGACTAAGCTGATAGTAGAAAATGTATTATTAAGTGTAGCAAAAATTACAGATTATTTTTATCCTTATTCAACAAATGATAAATGTGAAAATCAATTTATTAATTTGAAAAAAAGTAAAAAGTATACAAATGTTGAATTTGGATTAAATGTAATAATAGGAAAAAATGTTAAAATAGGAAAAAACACTATAATTGGTCATAATACAATAATTGAAAGCAATGTAATTATTGGTCAAAATTGCAATATAGGGTCTAATGTAATAATAAAAAAAACAATAATAGGTAATAATGTAATTATACTTGATGGTGCTATTATTGGAAAAAAAGGATTTGGTTTTTTTCCTAATAAAAATAAAAATATACGATATCCACATATTGGCATGGTTATAATAGGAAACAATGTTGAAATAGGTTGCAATAATACTATAGACCGTGGATCTTTATCCAATACAATAATTGGTGATAACTGCTTTTTAGATAACCAAATTCATATAGCTCATAACGTAAAGATAGGAAAAAATTCTATAATTACAGGACAAGTTGGTATTGCAGGAAGCTCAACTATTGGTAATAATGTTATGATTGGTGGTCAAGCTGGAATATCTGGACATTTAAAAATTGGTAATAATGTTAAAATAGCTGGTGGTAGCGGTGTTGTTAAAAGCATTCCAGATAATACAAAAGTTATGGGTTATCCTGCTAAAGATATTAAAAAGTTTATTATAGAAAATAAATAATTATGACTGATAAATTAAACAAGGATCAAATTAAAGAATTACTTCCACATAGAGAACCAATGTTATTAATTGACGAGTTAATAAATATTAAAAAATTACATTCGGCTACAGCTATAGTAAATGTAAAAAAAGATAGTTTTTTTGTACAGGGTCATTTTCCAGGAGAGCCAGTAATGCCCGGAGTTTTGATAGTTGAAGCTTTTGGCCAAGCCGCAGCAGCATTGACAGCAAATGGTATAGACAAATCAACCTATGAAAATAAATTAGTTTTTCTAATGACTATAGAAAAAGCTAGATTTAGAAATCCAGTTATACCTAATTGTAAATTAGAACTTAATATAGAGGCTATTAGATCTCATGGAAGAGTTTGGAAATACAAAGGTGAAGCATTTGTAGGAGAAAAAAAAATGGCTGATGCACAATGGGCAGCCACAATTGTTGATAGGAAATAATTAGCAATATTTATTGATAACTAATATTCAAAATTTTTGTTAATTATAATTAGTGATACATAAAACAGCAATAATATCAGAAACATCAAAAATCTCGAATAATGTTGAAATTGGTGCTTATACGATTATTGGACCAAATGTAAAAATTGGAAGTAATACAAAAATTCATTCCCATGTTAATATTGTTGGTAATACTTCTATAGGTTCTGGAAATGAAATTTTTCCATTTGCTTCCATAGGAACACCTCCTCAGGATTTAAAGTATAAAGGTGAAAAAAATTCATTAGTTATAGGTGATAATAATAAATTTAGAGAATATGTTAATATCAACCCAGGAACAGGCCCGGGCGGAGGAATTACAAAAATTGGAAACAATAATTTATTGATGGTTTATTGCCATATAGCCCATGATTGTAATATATCGGACAACATTGTATTAGCTAATAATGTTCAAGTAGGTGGACATGTATTTATTCAAGATAATGCAATAGTCGGTGGAAGTTGCGCAATACACCAATTCTCAAGAATTGGTGAGTCGTCTATGATTGGCGGAATGACCGGAGTGTTAAGTGACGTCATTCCATTTGGACTATCTTTAGGAAATAGAAATAATCTAGCGGGATTAAATCTTATTGGTTTAAGAAGAGCAAAAATATCAAATGATAATATAAAAATTATGCAGAAAGCATATAATATAATATTTAAATCTGAAAATTTTAGATCAAATATTGATAATTTAAGTTCCGAAATTAAAAATAATGAATTTGTTAATAAAATAATTAATTTTATTAATGCAGATAAAAAAAGATCAATTTCACTTCCAGAAAATATTAAATGATAGGTCTTTTTTTAGGTGAAAAAAAATTACCAATCGAAATATTAAAAAAATTAAAAAAAAAGAAAATTAAATATTTTATTATTGATTTAACAAAAAATAATAAATTTAAAAAAGACAAAAATAGTTTTTTTATAGGTATAGGAAAATTTGGTAAAATTTTAAAATTGATTAAATACAAAAAATGTAAAAAAGTAATATTTGCAGGAAATATATCAAAACCAAAAATTTCGTCTTTGAAATTAGATTTAAAAGGAATTTATTATATACCAAGAATTATAAAAGCATCCAAATTAGGTGATGCTGCTATATTGAAAGAATTAATAAAAATTTTAGGAGAAAATAGAATTAAAGTTATTAAATTAAATTTTTTTAACCCTGAATTAACTTTATCAAGAGGAAATTATACAAACATTAAACCTAGTAAATTTGAATATTCAGATATTAAAAAGGGAAGTAATTATTTAAATAAACTTAATGCACATAATCATACGCAGGGCATAATTTTAAGAAATGGAAATGTTGTTGCTGAAGAAACATCCAAAGGAACAAAAAAAATGCTTTTTACATTAAAAAAAACAAAAAATTCTAATGGAATTCTTATTAAATTTCCGAAGAGAAAGCAGGATTTAAGAGCTGATTTACCAACTGTAGGTTTAGATACTTTTAAAGATTGTAAAAAAGCTAACATTAAAGGCATAGTATTAAAATCAAATAAAAATATCATCCTAGATAAAAAAAAATGCATAAATTTCGCGAATAAAAACAAAATGTTTATAGTTGTAAAATGAAAAAAATATTTGTTTTAACAGGAGAACCATCTGGAGATAAATTGGCATCAACCGTTATCCACAAACTAATGAAAGATAATAATGATATAGATTATTTATGTGTTGGAGGAACACATTTGAATTCATTAGGTATTAAATCAATTTATGATCTTAAAGAAATAACTTATATAGCTTTCACAGATGTTTTGTTGAACATATTTAAGATAAAAAATAAGATTAATGAAACTGTTAATAAAATTATAGAATTTAAACCAGATATTTTGTTTAGCGTAGATAGTCCTGATTTTACATTAAGAGTCTCTAAAAAAGTAAAAGAAATTGATCCTAATATTAAAACTATTCATTTTATAGCACCTAAGGTATGGGCATGGAGAGAGGGTAGAGTAAAAAAAATGAAAAAGTATTTAGATCATATTTTGTTGCTTTTTAAATTTGAAAAAAAGTATTTTGATAAGGAAAATCTATTAAATACTTTTGTAGGTCATCCTCTACTAGATGATGAAAATAAAAATAATATTAAAATAGATAATATTATAAATAATAATAAAAAATATATATCATTATTTGCTGGAAGTAGAGAAAGTGAAATTAAAATTCATTCACCTATACTTTTTAAATTTATAGAAAAGATGAATAATAAAGAAAATGATTTTAATTTTGTTTTTCATTCAACTGATAAACATAAAAATTTATTAGTAAAACTTCTAAAAAAAATAAATATTACTAATGTTGAAATTATTTCAGATGATAAAATAAAAAACGTAATTTTAAAAAAGTCAGTTTTTGCTGTAGTAAAATCAGGAACAGTTTCTCTTGAAGTTTGCAAACAAAACATTCCATCTATAATTATTTATAAGATGAATATTATTAATTATTATTTAGCAAAATTATTTTTAAAAATTAAATATGCGAACATGCTAAATATTATAAATGATAAGGAAATTATTCCTGAACTGATACAAAATGATTGCAATGCTGATGAAATATTTAAATCAGTATATTATTTTTTAAAAAAGCCAGAATTAATTGATAACCAACTTACAAATGTTAAATCTTCTATAAATGATTTAAAATCCTCATCTTCATCTTCGGAAGAAGTTTCAAAAATACTACTTAACTATCTTGCTTAATCTTTTTTCAATATCTAATTTTCCTAAAGATATTATTATATCATATATTCCTGGTCCAAACTTTGAACCCGTCAGTGCTATTCTTAGTGGTTGACCAACACCTTTAAAATTAGTTTCATGTTTTTTTATTAAACTGTTAATTATTGGTTCTAATATATTTTTATTTATTTCTTCTTGTTTAGATATTTCATCATAAAAGTCTTTAATTATTGTTTTAGCTTTATTATCTATGAGTTTTAAGTCATTCTCATCAAAACTAACTTCATCAAATATTATATATTTTGAATTATTATAAATATCTTCTAAACTTTTCGCTTTATTTTTAAGAAATGATAGTGACTTTTTGATTTTATCTTCTTTATTTGTTTCAATTTTTTCTTTGTAGTTTTTGCAATAATTATTGAATCTATCGAAAAGATCATTTTCGCTAATATTCTTTATATAGTGTTCGTTCATGGATAAAATACGACTAATATCTAATTTAGATGGTGATTTTCCGATTCCTTCTAAATTAAAATGTTTAATACTTTCATCTAGGGTAAATATCTCCTTATCTTTAAAAGACCATCCTAATCTTAATAAATAATTTCTTAATGCTTCGGGCATAATTCCAATTTTTGAATAATCATCAAGAGTTGAAGCTTTATCTCTTTTAGATAGTTTTTTTCCTTCTGTTGTATGAATTAATGGAATATGTGCAAAATATGGAAGCTCCCATTTCATTGCTAGATATATTTGCATTTGTTTAAATGTATTAATTTTATGATCATCACCTCTAATTATATGTGTCACTTTCATTTGTTGATCATCTATAGCTGCTGACAGGTTGTAAGTTGGCGATCCATCATTTCTAAGAATAATAAAATCTTCGATAGTATTATTCTCAATTTGTACATCTCCTTGAACAAGATCTTTTAATATAGTGGATCCTTCAATTTTACTTTTAAATCTTATAACTGGCTCTATATTTTTTGGTGCAGCAGATTCTTCCTTATCTCTCCATTTTCTATTATAAATGTATGGAATTTTTTTTTGTTTAGCTCTTTTTTTTTGTTCTTCTATTTCATCGTTTGAACAATAACATTTATAGGCATATCCATTTTTCAGCAGCTCATTAGCCACTTTAATATGATTATCAATTTTTTTAGATTGTATATATTCATCTCCATCATATTCAATTCCTATCCATTTTAAGGATTTAATAATTTGGTCTTTGTATTCATCTTTAGATCTTTCTTTATCAGTATCTTCAATTCTTAAATAAAAATCACCACCTTGGCTTTTAGTAAATAACCAATTAAATAAAGCAGTTCTTACTCCTCCAATATGTAGTGGACCTGTTGGTGATGGAGCAAATCTTGTTGCTACTTTTGACATCTAAAATGTTTAAACTATTTTATTGGAAGTTTCTATATAAAGATACAAGTATTCCTTGTACTTTAACTCTATCTGGACCAAATATTTTTGTTTCGTAATTTCTATTTGCGCTTTCCAAGGCTACTGTTTTACCTTTTCTTCTAATTCTTTTCAACATTGCTTCATGGTCATCAATTAATGCTACTACAATTTTTCCATTATCTGCAGTATCTGTCTTTTTAACTATTACAGTATCACCATCATTGATTCCTGCTTCAATCATAGAATCTCCTTGAACTTTTAAACCAAAATATTCTCCATTTTTCTCTATATTGCTTGGAAGAGGTATTCTGCTTACTTCATTTTGTATAGCTTCAACGGGAGTTCCTGCTGCAATATTTCCTAATACAGGAAGATCACCACTATCACTTTTTTTTGAATTTGTTTCATCTAAGCCACCCTTAATTACGCTTGGAGAAAAAGTGTTATAAATATCATTGGCAGAAGCTGTTTCAGGTAGTTTTACAACTTCTAAAGCTCTAGCTTTATGAGCAAGTCTTTTAATAAATCCTCTTTCTTCTAAAGCACTAATTAATCTATGTATTCCTGATTTTGACTTAAGATTTAACGAAGTCTTCATTTCCTCGTAAGACGGTGATATTCCAGAAGATCTCAACTTCTTGTTGATAAATAATAGCAAGTTTTTTTGTTTTTTAGTTAACATAGAACAAATTAAGTACATATATGTTCTACAAAAGTTCTTCAAATTAAACAATAGCAAAAATATCAATAAAATCACTGCTAATTTGACTATAAAACTGAAAAAATATTATTTTTATCTAAATTTTTTAATAATGATTCACCAATTAAAAAAGTCTTTATTTTAGTTTTTTGCTTAATTTCTAATAACTCCTCTTTATTTTTAATTCCACTTTCTGAAATTAAAGGTAGTCGGTGATTAACTAATATATCGCAGATATCATAAGTTGTATTGATATCTGTTTTTAAAGTTTTTAAATTTCTATTATTTATACCAATTAATGCTTCAGTGAATCTAAGCGCTTCTTTTGCTTCCTCTATCGTATGAACTTCAACTATTACAGTCATTTTTAATTTAATTGCTTCTTCGTAAAGTTGGTTGGCTTCTTCTTCAGAAATACCAGCAAGAATTATTAAAATTGCATCAGCACCATAACTTTTTGCAAGATGAACTTGAAATTTGTCAAAGAAAAAATCTTTACATAAAATTGGCAAATCTATTTTTTTTTTAATTTTACTTATATGAATAAAATTACCTAAAAAAAAATCTTCTTCAGTCAATACAGATAAGCATGTCGCTTTATTTGATTTATATATACTTGCGATTTCTACTGGATTATAATCATTAATAATAATACCTGCAGACGGACTAGCTTTTTTAATTTCTGCTATAATTGAAATTTTATCATTGTTATAATTGTTTATTATCTTTTCTTTAAAATTTATAAAACAATCATTATCTTCAATTTTTTCAGATAATGACTCAAGATTTATATCTTTTTTAAGATTATTTATTTTTTTTTTTTTATTATCTAAAATTTTTTTTAGAATATTATCAGACATTTTGTAATAATTTCAAATGATTATATGTTTTCCCGGATAGAATAAAATTTCTTGCTTCATTATAAGAATCTTTAAAATTTAAATGTCTTCCCATTACGATTAGTCCAGCGGCTGCATTTAAACAAACAGCTTTTGAAAAATCATTATCTTCACCTTTAAATATATCAATCATTTTACTTGCATTAAATTTAGCATCATCGCCTAATAAATTTTCAAATTTATCAGCATTTATATTTAATTCATTTGGATTAATTACAATTTCAGATATTTCACCATTTTTAAGCTGTATAATATTTGTTTTGTCATAAGGTGAAATTTCATCTAAACCATCTTCACTATTAACAATCCATGCAAATTTAATATTTAAATTTTTTAGAGCATTAGCAAAAATTTTAAGTAATTTTTTATCAAAAACACCTACTACTTGTCTTTCTACAAGGGCAGGGTTACTTAATGGTCCAATCATATTAAATATTGTTCTTTTTCCAATTTTTTTTCTGGTTGGTCCAACATATTTCATTGCACTATGATAATTTGGAGCAAACATAAAACCAAAATTATTTTTATTTATCTGATCTTCAATTTCATTAGGCTCTAAATTAATTTTAATATTTAATGCTTCCAAAACATCCCCAGATCCACATTTTGAAGAAACAGCTTTATTCCCATGTTTTGCAACTTTTACACCCATGCTTGCCAATACTAGGGCTGAAGCAGTTGATATATTTAGTGTGTTTTTGCCGTCACCACCTGTTCCACAGGTATCTACGCAATTTTCAACATTAACTCTTTTTGATTTTTGTCTTAATACATGAACACCACCAGCTATTTCATCCGAAACTTCTCCTTTTGATGATAAAAGTGTTAAAAAATCATAAATTTCTTGGTCAGAAGCTTTTCCTTCCATTAATATTTCAAATGCATTTTTACTCTCATCAAAACTTAAATTTTCTTTATTTTTTAATTTTTCAATGAAATTCATTTTTCAATTATAAAATTTTTTAAAATTTTTAAACCATATTTTGTTTTAATGCTTTCAGGATGAAATTGCACTCCATGAACATTATAATTTTTGTGTTGAATGCCCATTATAAGTCCATTTTTAGTTTCTGCTGTAATAGATAAGTTTTTAGATAAAGTTTTTTTATCAATAATAAGACTATGATATCTAGTAGCTTCAAATGTTTTAGGAAGATTTTTTAAAATTCCTATTTTTTTAGAAAATATTTTACTTGTTTTTCCATGCACTAGAGATTTTGCTTGAATTATTTTAGAACCAAAAACTTGTCCGATTATTTGATGACCAAGACATACACCTAGTATTGGAATTTTCTTGTAAAGTCTTTTAACAATTTTAAGACAATTTCCTGCTTGATTAGGATTGCCTGGTCCAGGAGATATAACTATTTTATTATATTTTTTTTTAACTATTTCTAAAGAATCTATCTTGTCATTTCTAACAACATCAACTTTACAATATGAGGATAGATAATGATAAAGATTGAATGTAAAACTATCATAATTATCAATTAAAATTATTTTCATAAATTATTCTAATGCTTTTATCAAAGCTTTTGCTTTATTAACTGTTTCTCTGAATTCATTAACAGGTTTACTATCAGCTACAATTCCTGCTCCTGACTGAACATAAAATTTATTATTTTTAGAAATTGCTGTTCTTAAAGCTATACAAGTATCAAAATCACCATTTGCTGAAAAATACCCAATTCCACCAGCGTAAACTTTTCTTCTTGTATTTTCTAATTCATCTATTATTTCCATAGCTCTAATTTTTGGCGCACCAGATACTGTTCCAGCAGGAAAACCTGATAACAATGTATCAAATTTGGTAAATTTATTGTTAAAAGACCCTTCAACATTAGAAACTATATGCATAACATGAGAATATCTTTCAATTTTAAAACTTTCAGTAACTTTCACTGAATTGATTTTAGATACTTTTCCAGTATCATTTCTACCAAGATCTAATAGCATGAGATGTTCAGACAACTCTTTTTTATCTTTTAATAAATCTTTTTCAAAAAATTTATCTTGTCTTTTATTTTTACCTCTAGGTCTTGTTCCTGCTATAGGTCTTATTGTAATTTTATTATTTCTTAATCTTACCAGGATTTCAGGACTTGCTCCTATGATTTGAAAATCATTGAAATTAAAAAAATACATAAATGGTGAAGGGTTTGTTTTTCTAAGTTTTTTGTATATTTCAATTGGTTTTTTAGTTAATTTGCATTCAAACCTTTGACTTAGAACAACTTGAAAAATATCACCAATTTTAATGTATTTTTTTGCCTTTTTAACATTTTTAATAAATTTTTCTTTTGAAATATTTGATTTAATTTTAGATAATTTATTACTATTTTGATTTAAACTTGAAGAATTATAATTTGACAAAAATACCATCTCTTCAATTTGTTTATTGATTTCTAAAAATTTTTTATTGAAGTTGCTTATTTTTTCGTCTTTAAAAATATTAACTATAAAAAATAATTTTTTTTCAAAATTATCATGAACTATTATATTTCTTGGTCTTAAAATTCTAGAATCAGGAATATTTAAGTCATTTTTTGTATTATTTGGGATTTTTTCAATATATCTAATTATATCATAAGAAAAATAACCAGATAAAATTGAACTTATTGATGGTAATCCTTTAGGAATTTCAAAATTAAAATTTTCAATAATTTTTTCTATATTTTTTTTAGGATTGTCTTTAAGTTTTATTGTTCTATTTCTATAAAATAATTTACAACTGTTATTATTAAATTCCCATATTTTATCAGGATTTTTACCGAATATTGTATATCTTCCTTTTATAAAGCCCTTTTCAACAGATTCAAATATAAAACTATTTTTTTCAATTAAAAAATTATCTATTAAATTTTTAATTTCTTTTTCACCGTTAGTTTTGATTGAATGATATATGATTTGATTTTTTTTTCTCAAATATTGAGACTTAAATTTACCTGGGCTTATATTAAGCATTTATTTAAAATTATTTTTTATTCTATCTAAAGTATTTTGAAATACTTTAACTTTATATTTTTTGTTTAGAGATAAATCATATGAACTATAAATCTCATCAATGATTTTATTATTAGATTCTAACATATATTCTTTGTTTTTAATGTCATCTTTAGATAAATTATTTGAAATTATATTATTAATTTTTGCTAGATATATCTGGTTATTAACATCTGTTATTAAAACAAAACTATTCACTGGAAGAGAGTAAACAAGATTAATTGAATCTTTATCAAATACTTTATTGTCATCCAATGATTTTATAACTGTATTTAATATATTATGACTACCTTTCGAGATTTTTAAAAACTCAACTTTGTTTAATTTTTTATCTTGAATTTTTTGAAATAATATTTTGTTATATTCATATTTTTTTTTAAGAATTAAATTATTTTTTACTCTATTAATAAAATTTAAATCGGATTTACTCGGTAAAATTTTATTTATTTTAGTGATTTCAAATAAGAGATAAAAATCGTTTTTATCAATCAATTGAATTTTATCACCATTTTTTTTTTGGTAAATTTCTTTTAATATTGCATTTTCTTCATCAACTTTATTATAGTTATTAAAATATTCTAATTTTAAATTATATTTTTTCTTTATATCTTCTATATTAGAACCATTTAAAATACTGTTCTCAATATCATCAATTTTTTTAAAAAACTCGTTATTAAATTCGTCAATTTCAATCAAATTTGACGGTGTAATCTTGCTATATGAAAAGTCTATCAGTTCTTCTTTGAGATTTTCTTCATTATCTTTGATAAATT
>QCPT01000016.1 GCA_003212415.1 Pelagibacteraceae bacterium AG-439-F23 | reverse complement strand
ATTGATAAATTTGACCTTCATCCAGGCTGGGTAGATGAAAATTTAGCTTTTATTGATATGGGGTATTATTTTGATTTAGTATCATTTAATTTTATAAGACTTTCAGAATTACATGAACTTATTTTTTGTTTTTATTTTTTGTTTTACTCATTATCTATAAGCAATATCTTAAAATATAACCAAAAAATTTAATTTTACGATTATTTTTAAGCTGTTAATGACCTGGAAAGTTAATTAAATTTTCAACCTTATAACCTTTGTTAATTAAATTATTATTTCCACCTAAATCAAATAAATTTATTACAAAAACATAACCAGCAACTGTTCCTTCAGACATTTCTATTAATTTTGCTGCAGCTTCAGCTGTACCACCAGTAGCTATTAAATCATCTATCAATAGAACAGAGTCATCTTGATTGATGGCATCTTTATGAACCTCCATTGTTGCAGTTCCATACTCTAGTTCAAAATCAATAGAATGAACTTCGGCAGGTAGTTTGTTTTTTTTTCTTAAAAGAATAAAAGGTTTTTTTAAGATATAGGAAACAGCAGAAGCGAATACAAAACCTCTAGATTCTATTGCTGCCAATTTATTAAATTTAAATTTTTTAGATCGTTCTACTATTTGATCAATACATTCTGAAAAAGCTTTTTCATTTTTAATTAGAGTTGTAATATCTCTAAAAAGCACTCCTTTTTTAGGATAATCTTGTATCGATCTTATATGTTCTTTTAAGTCCATAATTCTTTTGAATTATATTAATAAATAAATTATTTTTCAGTTATGGCAAATAATAAATTAGCAATAATTGGTGGTAGTGGCCTATATGATGTTGAGGAATTTAAAGATAGAGACTTATTAGATTTAAATACTCCTTGGGGAAAACCTTCAGATCAAATACTAAAGACTAAATATAATAGTAAAGAAGTATATTTTTTACCAAGACATGGTAGGGGACATTTCATATCTCCATCGAATATAAACTTTAGAGCAAATATTGATGCTTTGAAACAATTAGGTGTAACTGATATAGTTTCAGTATCAGCAGTAGGATCTTTAAAAGAAGACTTGTCCCCAGGTAAATTTGTTTTAGTAGATCAATTTATAGATAGAACATTTGCAAGAAATAAAACTTTCTTTGATGAAGATATAGTTGCCCATGTTTCTATGGCTCACCCAACATCTAAAGGTTTAATGAATGCATGTGAAGAATCTATAAAAAAAGAAAATATTCAATATCAGAGAGGCGGAACATATGTTGTTATGGAAGGTCCTCAATTTTCTACCTTAGCAGAGTCTAATTTGTACAGATCATGGAAAGCTGATGTTATAGGTATGACAAATATGCCAGAAGCAAAACTCGCTAGAGAAGCAGAAATTAGATATGCGTCTGTTTCTATGGTAACAGATTATGATTGTTGGCATCCAGATCATGAAAATGTAGATGTCCAAAAAGTTATAAAAGTTCTCTTAGATAATGCAGCTAAAGCCAAAAACATGATTAAAAATTTAATAGATAATTTTGAAAATCATATTGATCCTAACGATCCAACAAATAATTGTTTAGATGTAGCAATAATTACAGCTCCAGAAAAAAGATCTAAAAATACAATAGAAAAACTTAATACAGTAGCAGGAAGAGTTTTAAATAAATGAAGAAGTTGCTATTAATTATTATATTAGCAATATCATTTATAAATACCTCCTTAGCAGAACCTAATGTAAAAAAATGCAAAAAGGATTGTGGAACGCTAGACACAAAAGGTGAATTTTCATTCCAAGTAAGACTTTCAATGGGTTCAGAGAAATGGGGAGGAAATATAACCTTTATAGAAGAAGATATTGCCATTTCTCAAGCTCATGTTTTAGGAGTTAATCCTGAAAAAAAAGTTTGTTGCACTCCAAAGAAAATTAAAAAAGCAGCTGAGGACTGGAAAAGATTTAAAAAAAATATGTATGTTGTTGAAGGAAATAGCTATCAAGGTAAACAAAAAATTATTGGTAAAGTTTTAGATATAGCTGGTCGAACAAATGGTCATCCACCTGGATATGATCTGCTATTATTACATATCGATAGAAATTGTAAAAAATGTCAAAAAAATAAAAATATTAAAATTGAACCCATCCCTTTGGCAAACTTTATTCCAAAAATAGGAACAAAAGCGCAGCATATTTGTATTCCTGAACTTGATGCAAAAAAAATAGGGATAGGAATTATATCAATACCTCATACTTTAAATGGAATGGTTTATGGTGCCAAAACAACTCAATGTTCAAGACAAATTATTAAACATGATGGTATTGATAATCCACCTATGCTTTTCGGCTGTTCTGGAAGTCCTGTTATTTATAAAGAATGTGGTAAAAACGTAGTTCATGGTTTGCATGGCAATGGAATGGACGATGGTAAAATTATGTATGAAGTATTACAGTTAGTACAAACTCAGAAAGAATGGGTACAATCTCAAATATTTGAATGGACTGGAAGAACTGATATGCTTGATGCCTGTCATCCTTCAGGGAGAAGATCTTTTATGCCAGATCAGAAATTTGATATTGCACAGAATGGTTGTCAAAAAAAGAGAATAAATGATGAGGAATTTATTCCGTGTAAAATTATTGATCTTGAAGGTGCAATTAACTTTCCTTGGATGAATTAAGAGTTATAAATTTCCAAGCACAAAAAAATGTCAAATTTATCCTTAGAACAAATTAATAAATACAAAGAAGATGGATATATAGCTCCTATAAATGTTTTGTCTAAAGATGAGGCCAATGAAATTAGAGAAGAGATAGAACGTATTGAAAAAGATTGGCCAAATGAACTTGAAGGATTAGGTAGAAACTATATTCATCTTATATCACCTATTTTTGACAAAGTATCCCACAATCCAAAAATTTTAGATGCTGTAGAAAGTATTATTGGAAAAAATATACTTGTTTGTGGAACAACTCTTTTTATTAAAAACCCCCAAGAAAAAGGATTTGTTAGTTTTCACCAGGATGCAAAATATATAGGTCTAGAACCACATAATTGGGTTACCGCTTGGTTAGCTGTAACCGATGCTAATGAAGAAAATGGTTGCATGAGAATGTGGAAAGGTTCTCATAAAGAAGATTTAAAATTTCATAATCAAAAATTTGATGAAAATAATTTACTAACTAGAGGTCAAACAGTTGAAAATGTTCCAATCAACGAAACAACACCTGTTATTTTAAAAGCAGGGCAATTATCCTTACATCATCCAAAAATTGTTCATGGTTCTGGTCTTAATAAAAGCAAGGATAGAAGAATTGGCTTTGTTATACAAAGTTATATTGGGTCAAATGTAGATCAAGTTTTAGGCAAAATTTATGTACAGCAAGCAAGAGGAAATGATACTTTTAGATATCATGAACATGTTAAAAGACCCACTGAATTGATGAACAATCATGATATTGCAACAAGAAAAAAAGCAAATGAAGAATTGTCAAAAATATTTTATAGTGGATCTAAAAAAATAGGAAAATATTAAAATGCCTTTAATCAATGAAAAACTTAAATCAATAAGTTGCAGTGAGTTTAGAGTTTTTCTGAAAAAATTAATAAAAGATAAAATCGAAAGAGAATGGACAGCTAATTTTATTGATAACATGAATTTGGTTATGATTCCAAGAATGACGATCAAAAGAAGATATGAAAATAAGGGAATAGATTTAATAAAACTAATTAATAGTCCTAGCTATTACCAAAGAGTTAAAAAAAATGTTAATTCTAGAGGAAGTTTAGAATTTAAAGACAGGTAAAAAAATTAAGATAAATAAATTTTATCAGACAATCCATATACAAGAATTGAACTTAATACAAAGAAAACTATCGGAGCAATTATTCCTTCATTTGTAGTTTTTTCATTTGTTCCAGTTTTATCAATTTTAATTGAGTAGAAGTTGGTTAAAAAAACACAAGCATGAATAATTACCAATAGGTTAAAGAATGCCCAGGTTCCCTCAACACCGTTAGGCCTTACAAACATTATGTAAAGAGCCATTATTACCCAGCCAATCATTAACGCCCCAACAAATCTAACAATAATTGCTGCGCTATGATCTATATCAAATTTATCCATAAATTTTTTGGTTCCAACAATTGTTTGGAAGCAATAAACGGCTATTCCAATAAAATGTGCAAGAAATACTATTAAATAAAATATTCCATTAAATTTATCGATCATGATTTTTTTATTATACTACAATATTTTTAAATAATCTTTAATTATATTGTTCCATTCAAATTTTGTTGAGTTCTCTTTTGCTTTTCTACCTAGCTCTTTATATGAATTGTTTTTTAAAACTAAATCTATACTAGAATAAATTTCTTCCAAGTTGTTACCATCACAAATAATTCCAGTTTCTTTATCTATAATAGCATCTGAAGCACCACCATCTTTTCCACCTATTGAAGGAATCCCATATTGTGCTGCTTCAACGTAAGCAATACCAAAACCTTCAACAGAATTTTTATGAATTATTGATGGCATTACAAAGATGTTAGATTTAGCAACTAAAGCATTTTTTAAATCATTAGGAATATCTTTTAAAAAAATTACATGATTTTCTAATTTGAGCTCGATTACTAATTTTTTTAGGTTTTCTTCTTCATCACCGTATCCAATACATGTGTAGACAATATCAGGATAAATTTCTTTAAGGTTTCTAATAGCCATTATTACTTTTTCATGATTTTTTCTTTTATCAAATCTTGAAACAGTAATTAATCTGTTCTTTTTACCCTTTAATATTTCTTCAGCTTTATTAAGGTCATTTTTAGGAATTTCTAAAGCTGGATCTACTCCTGGATTTATTACTTTTATTCTATTTTCTTCTACCCCAAGATCTATTGCTAAATTTTTAGTAAAGTTAGAATTGGCAATAACATGATCTACATTATTTAATACTTCTAAAACTTTTTTATTTAATCTAGATCCTTTTTTGTGATTAATTTCTTTTGAATGAATTAGACATATTTTTTTTTTATTAGTTTTAATTAATTCTAAACTTTTCCAATGATCTGAAACTAAGCATTTCACCTTAGGATTTTGAGTTAAATATTCGTTTACCAGATGGGGTTTTCTATACTTTCTTAAAAGTTTTATTCCTTTTATTCTTTCAATTGAAAAAGATACTTTTTTATCAAATTCTTCGTGATTTTCACTGTAGTCAGCAAATACTTTTATTAAATCAATTTTAGCAAGAGATCTAGCAAGGCCCCACATTAGATTTTGCATTCCACCAACTTCGGGAGGGAAAGTTCTAGTAACAATTAAAAACATTAATTATTAAACCACTTTATATTGCAGCCCATACTAGGAACCTGTTCTTTTGGACCTTCACCAGTTTTTGCTATCATTTTCATAGCATTTAACAAGTCGCTCTCACCATCTTGGATTGGTTTTAAATCTCTTAACTCTCTTATTCTTCCTCTGTACTGAAGTTCTAAATTTTTATTATAGCCAAAAAAATCAGGCGTACATACAGCGTCATATGTTTTAGCTATGTCTTGAGTTTCATCTATAAGATAAGGAAAATTAAATCCGTTGTCTTTTGAAAATTCTATCATTTTATCAAAAGAGTCATCCGGATAATTAACAGTATCATTTGACATTATTGCTACAGATTTAACTCCTTCTTTTTCTAATTCTTTGCAATCAGAAACGATTTCTTTAATTACAGCTTTAACGTAAGGACAATGGTTGCAGATAAACATAATTAAAGTTCCACTTTCACCTTTAATATCATTTAATGAAACTATTTTGTTTCTTGTTGATTTTAATTCAAAATGATCTGCTTTTTTCCCGAAATCACATATTGGAGTTTTTGTAAGCGTCATGTTAAAATAATATATAAATTATGTTTTACGATTTGGAAGATAAAAAACCAAAAAACTCTGGCGAAAATTGGGTAGCACCAAATGCAGTTGTAATTGGCGATGTTACGTTAGAAAAAAATACAAGTATTTGGTTTAATGCGACATTAAGAGGAGACATTGAAAATATTCACATAGGAGAAGGTTCGAACGTTCAAGATGGCAGTGTCCTACATACCGATCCAGGCTATCCTTTAAAGGTTGGAAAAAATGTTACTATCGGACATTTAGTTATGCTTCATGGATGCACCATTGGAGATAACAGCTTAATAGGAATAGGTGCAGTTATTCTTAACAACGTAAAAATTGGAAAGAACTGTATCATTGGAGCAAAATCTTTAATTACTGAAAATAAAGAAATCCCAGATAACTCTCTGGTTGTGGGATCCCCAGGTAGAGTTATTAGAAAACTTACAGAACAAGAGATTGAAGCTGTTGAAAAAAATGCAATTCGTTATCAAGAAAACTGGAAAAAATATTCAAAGTCTTTAAAATAAAAAATATTTTATGAATAAAATATTTACCGCTTTATCTATTTTAGTTCTAATAAGTACAAACGCATTAGCTGATAAGTGCTATAATAGTGATACCACACCAGTAATATTAGATAGTGATAAAAAGCCAGGAAGATTTTATAAAGATCAACCAGATGTAACAGACGATTATCAAGTTCATATTATCTATATGTTGTTAAAAGACTCTAAAGATAAAGAAGAAGACATAAACGGTAAGCTAGAAAAATGGGTTAAGACTGCCGATAAATGGATTTTAAAAACTACAAAAAAAGCAAATAAAAAATCTAATTTTAATAATGGTGAAGGACAATTATTAAAGTGGGATAGAAGAAAAGATGGTAAATTAGATATTTCATTTATTAGATTAAATAGAACTAAGAAACAAATGAAAAAATCCAAGTGGGGTAGTTGTGGAAATGTGTTTGGAAGATCTATAATTAATAATGGTTTTAATAATCCTAAGAAAATTTATTTTAATTTTGGTGGATTTACTTATAAGGAATGGCCTTTTTCTGGTGGTTTTCCTTTTTTTAACGTTTTTAATAAACATCAAAAAAAATGGCCCCTTAACAATGATGAAGTCGGCTACTTTATTTTACACGAAATTTTACATGCTATGGGAGGAATTTTTCCGTGTTCACCAAATTTTTTTGAAGGACACAATACAAAAAATAATAAAAGTAGTGGCGATATGTTGTCAAGACATGTTGGTGAAGGAGGAAGAAATTTAGATCCTAAAAATGATGATTATTGGGGTCACACAAATAAAAATTGTCCCGATATGCAAGATAGTGTTTATTTCACTCCTACATCAGATACACCTTTTGATCCTTTTGAAGTTGTGTGTTTACCTAAGGAAAAATGGAAATTTACTAAACATAATTATGAAAATATTTATGCAAGGGGTGAGGGAGATATGTGCGCATATAGTAGAAATGATTCAACAGCCCCATGGGAAAAAGAGTTAGGAATATTTCAAACGAATTAAATGAAAAAAATATTATTAGCATTGTTAATTAGTTTATTTACCTCATCAATTTTTGCTTCAGATGAAAAACCAGGTAGATTTTTTGAAGATCAGCCAGATGTAAATGATGATTATCAAATTCATTTCATATACATGCTTACAGCAAGCGATAAAGATCGCGAGTTTGATATAAATGGTAAAATAGAAAAGTATGCCGAACAAATGAATAAACTTCATGAAAAACATAGTAAAAAAGTTAAAGGTTCTTCGGGTGCTAAAAAATATAAATTTGATTATCGAAAAGATGGAAAGCTAGATGTTACTTTTATTCGTTTAGATAAAAAACGTAAAAAACTTAATAAACATATAAATAATAATTACAGTGGATGGTTGTGGTTAAATGGATTTAATAATCCAAAAAAACATTATTTTACTTTTGCTGATGTTACAAGCAGAGATGGTGGTGAAGGTGGAGTTGGAATGGCATCAGTTTTTTTAAAAAGTAAATATAATAGAAAAGCTGAACACATGATCCGTACAGCTGTTCATGAATTACATCATGGAATGGGAGGAGGTTTTGCTTGTGTTCCAGGTATGAGTGAAAAAGCTCATTGGTCAGGAAACAGGCAAGATACAATCCAGTTACAAATATTTATGGGAAAAGCTTACGTTCACGATGAAGAAGGATGTCCAAAAGGAGAGGACTCGGCTTATCTAACACCAACTTCAAAAGATCCTTATGATCCATTTAAACTTATATGTTTAAATGAATGGGGTAAGTACAATCATCCAAAACTAGTGAAACTTAGAGAAAAACAAGCCAATGATCTTAAAAAAGGTAAATGGAATTATAGAGGTGGAGGATCTGGATGTAAGTTTAATTATTGGGACAGAGATGGATCAGGTGGAATGAAAATATTTGATGAGAAGGAAGCAAAAAGAGCCTATGAACGTCATTAAATAATTGGTTAAATTTACCAATGAAAATATTTTTAGTTATATCAATATTATTTTTCGTATCTTTTACTAGCCTTGGTTATGGAGGTGAAAGATTTATTCCTCTTGAGCTATTTACAGGTGGAGAAATTAGAAGTGATACTGAAATAAAGTTCACAAAAGCAAATTTAGTTTTTGGCGACAAAAAAAGAAAAAAAATTATAGGTCCTGAAGATTGGGAGCATCCTTATACCGGTGAAAAAATAAAAGTTTATAAAAGAACAAGAAAAAGTCAAAGTGGTTTAAAAACACAGTTATTCTCTATAACAAATGATGGTCAATGCATCGGAAGAGTATGGGATAGTAGACGTGGCGGACGAGTAATTAAAAATGGGTGCAAGTTTCCCCTAGGTGTATGGAAAGAAGGTGAAACTAGAACTTTTTTAGGTTCTTCAGGAGGAAAACCTAGAAAAATTGAATTAAAAATTTTAAAATTAGGAAAAAAACAAAAAGATAGCGTAAAGTTTAATTGGAAACTTTATGATGGATCAGGAACATTAATGGATAATAACGATTATACTTTTTCACCAGGCAAAGCTATGTCTGGACTTAAAGATCATTAATCAAATAGAAGGCTATTAATAGAATAAATTATTAATCCTAAAATTATTATAAAAAAGATACCAAAAGCAATTTGTTCAGGTAATTTCTTTTTAATTTTAGTTTTACCTTGCTTATATTTTCTTATTTGGATTATGCCAAATCTCATAGCAAACATTCCTAAAATTATTAGGGATAAATAAAAAATAAATTTAATCATACTTAAGGAACTAGCCAATATTCTTTATTATTATCTAATTCAAATCTAGCTCTTCGATGACCTTTTGCTGCTAAATAAAGCCATTCAATACTTTTAATTTTACATTGAATAACTGTAAAGTTTTTATAACCTTCTTCACTTTGTTCCATGGTAAATTCAAAATTATCTAATTCAGGTTTTAATCCTGATGTGGGAGTAGATGACTCTGTTCCTGGTCCATTATCAACTAAATAACATTTTCGACTTATATGGCCTGTTTTTGACCAAGACAATTTAGTTATTTCATTGTCATGATTAATTTTGCATTCTACTTTTAATCTTACTTGGATTTTTTCTTCCTTATCGTAAAAAAGCATAGAGGCATTTTTATTATTTTTTAATTTAGAAATTTTATCTGATCTTATATCGCTGTGAAATTGTACTAGATTATTTGTTTGATCAGATTTTCTAAGAACTACTATTCTTCCATCAAAGTCAGATTTATCTCCACAAATAAATACAGGAATTCTAAATTGAGAACTTCTGTTAGTCACCGCATCATCTAGCATTGACCAAATCTTTTTTTTGATTTCTTTAAAATCTTCGTAGTATGCTGGTTGCATACAATATTACTTTCTAAATCTCCTAATTAAACTAGAAGTATCCCATCTGTTTCCACCCATGCCTTGAACTTCTTCATAATATTTATCTATGACTTCAGTTATAGGTAGGGGAGAATTATTTTTTTTAGCTTCTTCAAGGGCAATTTTTAAATCTTTTCTCATCCAATCAACAGCAAAACCAAATTCAAATTTATCATCAATCATAGTTTTGTATCTATTTTCCATTTGCCAAGATTGAGCAGCACCTTTTGATATAACTTCAATTACATCTTCCATTTTAAGCCCTGCATTCATCCCAAAATTAATAGCTTCAGATAAAGCTTGAACAAGACCCCCAATACATATTTGATTAACCATTTTAGCTAGCTGTCCACTTCCAGCTTTGCCTAAAAGCTTCATTTTTTTGCTATAGCAATCAATAATATGATTTGCTTTATCATAATCTTCTTGATCTCCGCCAATCATAACGGTTAGTGCACCATTTTCAGCACCTGCTTGTCCACCAGAAACTGGAGCATCTAAAAACCCAAATTCATTTTTTTTAGCATGTTCGTATATCTCTTTAGCAATGGTAGCTGATGCTGTTGTGTTGTCTATATAGACAGCACCTTTTTTAATTGTTTTAAAAATTCCATTGTCACCAAAAGTTACTTCTCTCAAATCATTATCATTTCCAACGCAAGTTAATATATATTCTGCATTTTCTGCAGCTTTAGCTGGAGTGTCTGCTTTAGTACCTTTATGTTCTGCAATCCATTTGTCAGCTTTTGATCCCGTTCTATTAAAAACAGTTACATTATGTCCGGCTTTTGATATATAACCAGCCATCGGGTAACCCATAACTCCAAGACCTATGAAAGCAACATTACAAGTCATAATTTTTTAATATGTTTAAAAGTTTAAGTTTAAAAGTAATTATATTTGGATTTATATTTACATTTTTTTCAAGTTTTGGACAGAGTTATTTTTTAGGATTATTTAATTCTAGTATAAGAGAAACACTTTCAATTTCTCATGGACAATTTGGTACAATTTATGCTTCTGCAACTTTATTAAGTAGTTTATTGCTTATATGGGTTGGTAAAAAAATAGATGATGTAAATATATTTAAATTTGCAATCTTTGTAACAATTCTTCTTTCAGTTTCATGTTTTTTCTTTTCTAAAATTTCATCAGTTATCTTGTTATTTTTTGGTATTTTTTTGATGAGATTTTCAGGACAAGGAATGATGTCTCATACAGCAACTACCACTGTTTCTAGATATTTTACAAAATCTAGAGGTAAAGCATTGAGCGTTGGTTGGTTTGGTTTATCTTCAGCTGAATTCATTTTACCTGTATTAATAGTTTTTCTTTTAACAATAACACATTGGCAAAATATTTGGCTGACAATTTCTATTTTAGTTTTAGTTTTTTTACCGATAGCATCTTATGTATTAGTTAAAAATATTAATTTAGATTCTAGAGAAACATCTAATGAAGATGAGTTTAAAGACGAAAATATAAAACAATGGACTAGAAAAGAAGTAGTAAGAGATTATAGATTTTATATTGTTAATATGAATATGCTCGCTATGCCATGGATAGCAACAGGAGCCTTCATTTATCAATCTTTTATCTCTAATTCTAAAGGTTGGGATCAATATGTTTTTGCACAGTCATTTATGTCTTATTCAATTTTAACCGTTGTAACTTTATTAATATCTGGATTTTTGGTTGATAAGTTTACAAGTAGAAGGATTTTGATTTACATGAACTTGCCTCTCTTACTTTCAGTTTTGGTAATTATTTACTTAAGTTCACCTATATCAGCATTTGTATTTTTAGGTTTAATTGGAATTTCTAATGGTTTAGCAAATTTACTTGGCTCTTCCATATGGGCAGAAATTTATGGAGTAAAACACATAGGTTCTATTAAAGCTCTAACAACAGCATTAATGGTTTTTGCTACTGCTTTTGGATCAGCTTTATTTGGAGTTTTAATCGACTATGGATTTACAATAGAAAAAATAGCTGTTGTATCTGGAACATACATTCTTTTGTCTACTGTATTGCTCTTTTTTATAAGAAAAAAACTCAATCCTACAAAAATATAGAAATAACTTGATTTTTTAGAATCCGAGGTATAAATAACCGGCCATGGCAAGAGTTACAGTAGAAGATTGTATAGATAAAGTTGAAAGTCCTTACGAATTAGTATTGGTAGCAAAAGAAAGAGCCACACAACTAAATGCCGGACTAGAACCCACTTTAGATAGAGATAACGATAAAAATACAGTTATTTCATTAAGAGAAATTGCAGAAGAAAAAATTAAAGTTAAAGATTTGGTAGAATCTGCTGTCTACAAATTAAGAAAACATGTTGAGCAAGTTGATGACACAGGAGAAGAAGAAGAAGAAATAGGTGATGATTTTGAAAATTTATATAAAGGTGAAATTTCAAAAAGCGGTGTTCCAATACTTCCATCAAAAAGAGCAAGAAAAATTCCAGAAAAAATACAAGTTTCAAACGAAGATCTAGCTGAGCTTAAAAATGCTAATGAACCATCAGCTCCAGAACCTACAGAAAACGCAAATGAAGAAGAAGAATCTAATGTTTCTTTAGATGAAATAAAAGAAGAAGAAGTTCAAGCGGACGAACAAGCAGACCAAGACCCTACAAATACATAAAAAAATAAGATAATAATCTTACATCATGAATAGAAAAGTTTCAGTGGCTCCAATGATGGATTGCACTGATAAGCACGAGAGGTATTTTTTACGTTTAATAAGTAAAAATGTTCTTTTGTATACAGAAATGATTGTGTCCGAAGCCATTGATAGAGGTGATAGGCAAAAATTACTTTCATTTAATTTAGAAGAAAAACCTGTGGCATTACAATTAGGAGGTTCATCGCCTAAATTATTATCTAATGCAGCAAAAATTGGAGAAGATTTTGGTTATGATGAAATTAACTTAAATTTAGGATGTCCTAGTAAAAAAGTTCAAAAAAATAAATTTGGCGCATGTTTAATTAAAGAACCAAAATTAGTTGCAGACTGTTTAAGTGAAATGCAATCTAAAACAAAATTGCCAGTAACAGTAAAAACAAGAATAGGATATGATCAAGTTGAAGACTATGAGCACTTTTATAATTTTATAGATTTGCTTAAATCAACTGGAATTAAAACATTTATCATACATGCTAGAAAAGCAATGTTAGGAAAATTTACTCCAAAACAAAATTTAAACATTCCTCCTTTAAAATATGAAATGGTTTACAAATTGAAAGAAGATTTCAAAGAATTAGATATTGTAATTAATGGCGGCATAACATCTGTGGAACAAATTAAAAATCATATTAAAAAAGTTGATGGTGTTATGATGGGCAGATCAATTTATCATTCACCTTATTTACTAGCAGATATTGAAAAGGAAATTTATGACAATGAAGATATTCCCTCAAGACAAGAAGTTGTTGAAAAGATTGTAGCTTATTTGAAAAATGAAATTAAAAAAGGTACAAGAGTTAATCAAGTTATGAGACATACTCTAGGTTTATTTCATGGTCAAACAGGATCAAATTTTTGGAAAAGATATTTAAGTGAAAACATGTGTGTAAGGGATGCGGATATTCAAAAAGTGGACCACATTTTGGATAAAGTTAAATTAAATCATGTAACCCAACCCACAGGACAAATTGATTAACGAAATTCTTTCAAATCAGTATATTTTTATAATTATATTAATGGTACCAACAGCTATACTTGCTGGATTTTCTGCTGGACTATTTGGTATAGGAGGAGGCTTAATAACCGTTCCTTTTTTATTTTTTATCTTTGAATCTTTGAACTTTGATAAATCTTATTTAATGCATTTGTCAGTTGGAACTTCCTTTGCAATCATTATTCCGACTTCCATTGTTTCTGTATTGACCCATAAAAAACACAATTCTGTTGATATTGGTATAATTAAAAATTATGGAATTTTTGTAATTTCAGGAGTTTTACTAGGTACGATTTTAGCTGCAAATTTAAAAACTGAATCTCTTTTATTGTTCTTTTCAATAGTTGTTTATTTCTTAGGAGCATATCTTTTAAATATTAAAGATAAGACATCTAAACTTAAGCCAAATTTTGGTTTAACTCCAAAAATTATATTAGGTTTTGTATCTGGTTTTATTTCGGCACCAATGGGTATTGGTGGTGCTGTAATGAATGTTCCGATTTTAAGATATTTTGGTTATCCTATAAATAAAGCTATTGGAAGTGCAGCAGCAATAGGTTTTATTATAGCTTTATTTGGTGGATTAGGTTTCTTTTTTACCGGCACTTATTTAGATGCAAATTTACCATTAAGTCTAGGCTTTATAAATATACCTGCTTTTCTCATATTTATTCCAATTACTATGTGTATGGCAAGAGTAGGAGCCAATACTTCAAATAAGATGGATAAATCAAAATTACAAAGATTATTTGGAATCTTTTTATACATTATTGGAACTTTATTTCTGTATAGATATTTAAATATTTGATTGAGCCGAGGTGACCTCAGTCTCCCTCAGCCACCTCATTAACTAATATAAATGATTCTCTCTAAAAAAATAAACTCGTAATAATTGAATTAATAATTAAATCTTTTGATCATATTCACCAATACTTCCAGTTTTTTTAAGTAAATCATCAATAAAATCAAAGATTTTCTTCTTTCTTTCATTAGAAGTTGGGCTTTCTGTAACTATTACCAGCGAAGGCTTGTTTGATGATGCTCTGATTAACCCCCAAGATCCATCTTCAAATGAAAATCTTACACCATTGACAGTTAAAATTTCTTTAATTACCTGTCCATCGATTTCAGTTTTATCATCTTTTATTTCTTTAATTTGTTTGACCAAATTCTCTACAACTTGGTATTTTTCACTATCTTTACAAAATGGCGCCATTGTTGGTGTTTGATAAGTTTTAGGTAATTCTTTTAATATTTCGCTCATATTTTTATTTTGATTATTAAGCAAATGACATACTTGTATTGCAGAACTAATTCCATCGTCATAACCATATCCCAGAGGATTATTAAAAAAGAAATGGCCACTTTTTTCAAAACCTGCTAATGCATTTTCAGAATTTACTTTTCTTTTAATATGAGAATGTCCAGTTTTCCAATATAATGTTTCACAGTTATTTTTATTAAGAATATCATCATTTGCATAAAGTCCAGTTGATTTTACATCAACTATAAATTTTGATCCTTGATGTTTTTTAGATAAATTTCTAGCAATTAATAAACCAATTTTATCTGAAAATATTTCATTACCAGTATTATCTATTACACCTACACGGTCACCATCTCCATCAAAACCAAATCCAATATCAGCGTTATTATCTTTAACTGTTTTAGAGATGGCATGTAACATTTCTAAATCTTCTGGGTTTGGATTGTATTTAGGAAAGGTAAAATCTAAATTACAATCTAATTCTATTACTTCACAACCAATTCCTCTTAAAATATCTGGAGCAAATATACCAGCAGTTCCATTTCCACAAGCTACTACAGCTTTTATTTTCTTATTTATTTTATTTTTATTAATTAAATCATCCTTGTAAATTTGTTGGAAATTATTAATTTGTTTATCATTACCATTTCCTTCAACAAATTTTTCATTTAAAGTAATTTCTTTTAATTCTTTCATTTCTTCAGGAGCATGAGTTAAACCTTTTTTGATACCCATTTTTACTCCAGTCCAGCCATTTTCGTTATGACTAGCAGTTACCATTGCAACAGCATCAGAACTTAAATTGAATTGTGCAAAATAAACCATTGGCGATAATGACAATCCTATATCTTCAATAAAACATCCTGTTGAAATTAATCCTTTTTTTAATGCTGATTTAATTTCTTCACTGTATGATCTATAATCATGACCAACTATAACTCTTGGATTATTTTTTTTTGAATGTTTTATAATTTGTGATCCAAATCCTTTACCTAGATTTTCGATTCCCTGTAAATTTATGTTATTTGGATACAACCATCGGGCGTCATATTCTCTAAATCCAAAAGGATCAATTTTTACCGTTTCTTGCATGTGAATATTTCTACATTTTTTTTATTTTTTTATTGATAAATTTATATTGTGTTCTATATATGTTCTGTTGATTTCTAATTTATATAGTATATTAACGATATAACCACACAACATATAGTTGTTTTACTAAAAAAAAAGGAGTAAATGAACAAAGTTTTATCTCAGGCAATAAGGAAAGCTGTCTCTGATTTTTCTCCTAAAGCAACTGAATATCAAAAAGATAAAAGACCAGATTTATTTTCACTAAATGATGATACTGAACTATTTCAAAATTCTAAAGGCATAACTATCAAAATTGATAGATCTAAAGACAATAACTTAACTGAATTCGGTAGAGCAACACTAAGCGACAGATATGTTGGGGCCAATGAATCGTTTCAAGATTTGTTTGCAAGAGTAGCCAGTCATTATGCAGATGACAATTTACATGCTCAACGATTATATAACTATATTAGTAATCTTTGGTTTATGCCGGCAACTCCAGTTTTGTCGAACGGAGGAACAAAAAGAGGTTTGCCTATTTCATGTTTTTTAAATGAAGCAGGAGATAGTTTGGATGGTATTTTAGATTTATGGAGTGAGAATGTTTGGCTTGCAGCCAAAGGTGGAGGCATTGGAAGTTATTGGGGAAACCTAAGATCTATTGGTGAGAAAATTGGAAGAGTAGGAAAAACATCAGGAATTATTCCATTCATTAAAGTAATGGATTCATTAACTATGGCAATTAGCCAAGGCTCTTTAAGAAGAGGCTCTGCAGCATGTTATCTTCCAATAGATCATCCTGAAATTGAAGAGTTCATAGAAATGAGAAGACCAACAGGCGGTGATCCTAATAGAAGATCGTTAAATCTACATCATGGAGTTTTAGTTTCAGATGCTTTTATGAGGGCAGTTGAACTTGACGAGCAGTGGGCATTAAAAAGTCCAAAAGATAAATCGGTTCAGTCAACTGTATCAGCAAGAAATTTATGGATAAGACTTTTAACAGCAAGAATAGAAACAGGCGAACCTTATATTATATTTATTGATACTGTTAATAGAATGATTCCTCAACATCACAAATTAGCTGGTTTGACAGTTAAAACTTCAAATTTGTGTAGCGAAATAACTCTACCAACAGGAATTGATAAGGAAGGAAAAGACAGAACGGCAGTTTGCTGTCTATCATCATTGAACCTGGAAAAATATGATGAATGGAAAGATGATAAGAATTTTATATCTGATGTAATGAGATTTTTAGATAATGTTTTAACTGACTTTATTGAAAAAGCTCCAGAGTCATTTAGTGATGCAACTTATTCAGCTTTGAAAGAAAGAAGTGTTGGACTTGGAGTAATGGGCCTTCATTCATATTTTCAACAAAAAATGATTCCTTTTGAATCTGTAATGAGCAAAGTGTGGAATAAAAAAATATTTGAAAAAATTCAAAAAGAAGTTGATAAGTCATCCAAAGATTTAGCTGAAGAAAGAGGTGCATGTCCCGATGCTGCTGATTATGGAATAAATGAAAGATTTTCAAATAAAACTGCTATAGCGCCAACTGCTTCAATATCAATAATTTGTGGAGGAACTTCCCCAGGCGTTGAGCCAATTGCAGCTAATAGTTATACACACAAAACTCTTTCTGGATCTTTCAATGTAAGAAATAAGTATCTTGAAAAATTACTAGAAAAACATGGAAAAAATGATGAAGAAACTTGGTCTAGTATAACAACAAATCAAGGATCTGTTTCACATTTAGACTATTTAACACAAGAAGAAAAAGATGTGTTTAAAACTGCTTTTGAATTAGACCAGAGATGGATTGTTGATTTGGGAGCTGATCGAACTCCTCATATTTCACAAGCACAATCAATAAATATCTTTATACCAGCAGATATCCATAAAAGAGATTTGCATCAAATTCATTTTCAAGCATGGAAAAAAGGTCTTAAAAGCCTTTATTATTGTAGATCAAAATCTATTCAAAGAGCAGAAAATGTTAACGATAGCAAGTCAACAGATGTTACAGCCAATGTTTATAAATCTAAACAACAGCAAAATGAACAACCTGAATATGAAGAGTGTTTGTCATGTCAGTAATTGAAAAAATTAAACCGGAACTTAAAAAAGCAACTAAAATAATCACTCCAAAAAAACAAGGTCTGTTAGTTGAAAATCCAGTATACAAACCTTTTAGATATCCTTGGTGTTATGACGCTTGGTTAACTCAACAAAGAATTCACTGGCTACCAGAAGAAGTACCTTTGGGCGATGATGTTAGGGACTGGCAAAAAAATTTATCTCAATCTGAAAAAAATTTATTAACACAAATATTCAGATTTTTTACTCAAGCTGATGTTGAAGTTAACAATTGTTATTTAAGACATTATACAACTGTATTTAAACCAACAGAAGTTTTAATGATGATGACAGCATTTGCTTCAATGGAAACAGTTCATATTGCAGCTTACTCCCATTTACTTGATACAATTGGAATGCCAGAGTCTGAGTATTCAGCTTTCATGAAGTACAAAGAGATGAAAGATAAATATGATTACATGCAAGGCTTCGATGTAAAATCAAAAGAAGATATTGCAAAAACAGTAGCGGTGTTTAGCGCTTTTACAGAAGGCCTTCAATTATTTGCAAGCTTTGCAATTCTACTTAACTTTCCTAGATTTAATAAAATGAAAGGCATGGGACAGATTGTTACTTGGTCGGTGAGAGATGAAACATTGCATTGCAACTCGATGATAAGATTGTTCAAAGAATTCATTAAAGAGAATCCAGAAATTTGGACACCTCAATTAAAAAAAGAACTTTATGAAGCTTGCAGAACAATAATTCATCATGAAGATGCATTTATAGATTTAGCTTTTGAAATGGGTCCAATGGAAGGACTGACTGCAAAAGAAGTAAAAGATTATATAAGATTTATTGGAAACAGAAGATTGGCACAATTAGGGTTAGAGCCAATTTATGAAATAGATAAAAATCCTCTTACTTGGCTTGATACAATGCTGAATGCTGTAGAACATATGAATTTCTTTGAAGGAAGAGCAACCGAATATTCTAAAGCATCAACCCAAGGAAACTGGACAGAAGCTTTTTCTTAAGAGTAATTATATATAAATATTAGCAAATATTAGGATCGTTACATTCTTCTTCAATTGGAAGATTTTCA
This sequence comes from Pelagibacteraceae bacterium AG-439-F23, assembly GCA_003212415.1. Lineage (GTDB taxonomy): Bacteria > Pseudomonadota > Alphaproteobacteria > Pelagibacterales > Pelagibacteraceae > Pelagibacter. The sequence continues at coordinate 7,995 of QCPT01000016.1, read as the reverse complement.
TGTGGCATATTATTATTTTGTTCTTCTTCTTGAGATTCTTCTTGTTGAGATTCTTCTTGTTGAGATTCTTCTTGTTGAGATTCTTCTTGTTGAGATTCTTCTTGTTGATTATTATTATTTAAAGTTTTAGATGCTACTTTATTAATTTCATCATTATTTACTTGATTATTTATTGTTCTTAAGGAAGTAGGGGAAAACTCACAATTTGTTATAATCTTAAAAAAATTTTTATATTTTAATTCTTCTTCTTTGCAAATAGCTCTCACCCAACCATATTTAATGTGATACATTTCATAAAAGGTTTTAACTATGTATCCTTTATGATTAGTTATTTGAATTTTTCTTAAATCTTTTTCTACTGTTATAAATGTCTTCTTTGCGTAAGCAGCACCAAGACTTAAAAAAATAATACTAATTGATAATAAAAGATATTTAGTAAAAATTTTCATCGCTCATATATACAACTTTTGATTGAAAATAGAAGTACCAGATATTGAAAGGAGATTTGAAAAAAACTCTATATTGCGATTATCTTTGGTTAAGAAGCATAACTTTTCTATGCCTAGCACCACTATATTTGGACAAAGGTCTAATCAGTTTATTTGCAGCGTGTTGTTCCATAATATGAGCAGACCAGCCTGTAATTCTTGATATTACAAAAATAGGAGTGAAGAAATCAGTATCAAATCCCATTAAATGGTAAGTGGGTCCAGTTGGGTAGTCAACATTTGGATGGATATTTTTTTTGTCTATCATGACATTTTTAACAATGTCATAAATTTTAATAAATTTTTTATCTTTTTTTATTGAAGCAACTTTTCTAAAGTATTTTTCCATTGTAGGTACTCTAGAATCTCCTTTTTTGTAAACTCTATGACCAAAACCCATTACTACGTCTTTATTTTTAAGAGCTTTATTAATCCATTTAAGCGCTTTTTCAGGCTTTTTAATTTTATTCATCATATGCATTACTTCTTCGTTAGCACCTCCATGCAATGGTCCTTTTAAGCTAGCTATAGCCCCAGTTATTGCGCCATGAATATCAGACAAGCTACTTGTTATTGTTCTTGCGGTAAATGTAGAAACATTAAAACTATGCTCAGCATAAAGTATTAAAGATACATCAAAAGCTTTAACTATTTCTTTACTTGGAACTTTTCCAAAACACATATAGAAAAAATTTTCCGAAAAAGTTAAATTTTTCTTTGGAGCTATGATTTTTTTACCTTTTCTAGCTCTAAAAAATGCAGCCAAAGCAATAGGAGTTTTAGAGAATATTCTTATGGCTTTTCTCATATTAGCTTTTGGAGAGTTATCTCTAGTATCTTTATCTTCTAAAGACATTAAGCTTACTGCAGTTCTTGCTACATCCATGGGATGAGCTTTTTTAGGCATTTTTCTAATATCGCTTAAAATTTCTTTTGAAAGTTTTCTATCTAATCTTTCTTCTTTAATAAAACTTTTTAATTGTCTTTTATTTGGAAGTTCACCATTTAAAACAAGATAAGCTACTTCTTCAAAATTACATTTTGCGCAGAGATCTTGAACCGCATAACCTCGATAGGTTAGAGAATTAATATCAGGCATTACTTGAGAAACGGTTGTTTCATCAACAACGATTCCTAATAAGCCTTTTTTTATATCATCACTCATTATTCATGACCTTCTGTATTAAAATTATAAATTTTTTCATCTAGTGAGTTATATTTTTCGTACTCCACTAAATCATACAATCTTTTTCTAGTTTGCATTTTATCAATAATATTGTTTTGATGTCCATCGTCAAAAATAGCGCGCAAACCTTCTTCGACGCTTTTCATGGCTAACCTTTGAGTTGTAACTGGATAAATAACAATATTATAGCCAAGATTTTCAAGTTCTTTATAATTAAGAAGTTTTGATTTTCCGAACTCAGTCATGTTTGCCAATAAGTAACAATTTAATGATTTTCTAACTTTTTCAAATTCACTTTCATCTTTTAATGCTTCGGGAAAAATAATTTCAGCACCAGCATCAACGTATGCTTTACATCTATCAATCATTTTATCTAATCCTTCGACATTTTTAGCATCTGACCTTGCTATGATTTTGAAATTTTTATCTTTTTTTGAATTCACACATTCTTTAATTTTATTAACCATAGCATCTTTTGATACGAGCTCTTTATTATCTAGGTGGCCACATCTCTTTTGATCAATTTGATCTTCTAAATGAACAGCAGAAATTCCATTTTTTTCAAAAGTTTCAATAGTTTCTTTACAAGATTTAAATCCAGTATCTATATCTACTATTGTTGGAAGATTTGTTACTCTTGCTATTTGATTAGATCTATTACTAACGTCTTTAAGTGTTGTTAATCCAATATCAGGATATCCTAAATCATTCGACATAACACCACCCGATACATAAACAGCATCGTATCCAATTTCTTCAATAACTTTTGCAGTTAAAGGATTATAAGCACCGGGAACTCTTAAAATTTTTTTTGATTTTAATTTATTTTCTAGGTCAATTCTTTTTTCATCAGGATTTTTTTTAACAAAATGCACTTAAAAAATTCCTATTTTGCTATTTTTCTTTAGATATCTTTTAGATACTTCTATATTTAATTTTGTTAATTGACCTTTTTTAATTTTTTTTAAATTTTGAACTGTCTTAATAAATCTTAAACTTTCTTTACTAGAGATTATATTGTCAGTTAGAGTTTTAAACTTTTTTATATAATCTTTTCTTTGAAATGGTCTTGAGCCATAAGGGTGAGCATCAGCTCTTTCAAGTTGTTCAGAAATTTTCTTTCCATTATTCATAGTAACTATAACTTTAGCACCAAAAGATTTATTTTTAGGGTTTGAGTCATGATATTTTCTTGTCCATTTTTTATCTTCGTGTGTTTTAATAGAGTGCCAAATTTTAATAGTACTTTTTCTATTAGCTCTAGCTTTAGTATACGATTTAACATGATGCCAATCAGCATCTTCTAAGGCTACAGCAAAAATATACATAATTGAATGGTCTAGAGTTTCTCTACTTGCTTTTGGATCCATTTTTTGAGGATCATTTGCTCCAGTTCCAATAACATAATGAGTATGATGACTTGTATAGATATCAATTTTTTTAATATTATTTAAATTTGGAATTTTTTTATTAAGTTTTTTTCCAATATCGATAAGTGCTTGAGCTTGATACTCTGCAGAATATTCTTTTGTATAAGTTTCAAGTATAGCTTTTTTTTGTTCATTTTTTTTTGGAAGAGGGACATTATATTTTGCATTTTTTCCATCCAAAATTCTTGCAATAACACTATCCTCTCCTTCATAAATAGGACTAGGAGCTCCTTCACCTCTCATAACACGATCGACTGCTTCAATAGCAAGCTTACCTGCGTGCGCAGGTGCGTAAGCTTTCCAACTAGATATTTCTCCTTTTCTAGATTGTCTTGTGGAAATAGTAACATGTAAAGCTTGTTGAATAGCTTGATATATAGTTTCAGTATTTAGTTTAAGCATCGACCCAATTCCTGCAGCAACACTTGGACCTAAATGTGCTATGTGATCAACTTTATGTTTGTGAAGGCATATTCCTTTTACTAAATTAACTTGAACTTCATAAGCTGTGATAATTCCCCTTAATAAATCTAAACCGCTCTTTTTTAATTGTTGTGCAACAGCCAATAGAGGAGGGATATTGTCTCCAGGATGACTATAATCAGCGGCTAAAAATGTATCATGAAAATCTAGTTCTCTTACAGCAGTTCCATTAGCCCAAGCCGCCCATTCACAGTCAAATTTTATTTTTGAATTAATTCCAAATATTGTTGCTCCACCTTTTCTTAAATGAGCTTTAGCCATCTCTCTAGCTGAAATTACTGGTTTTCTATTTAAAGATGCAATAGCAACAGAAGCGTTATCTATAATTCTGTTAATTACCATTTCAATTGAGTCTTTGTTAAGTTTTGCATTATCATTTGCTATTTCCGCTATTTTCCATGCAAGATGGTTTTTTTTATTTAATTTAATTTTAGAAGGATAAACTCTAACTTTGTGACTAATCATAGTATCTATATTTTATTGAATTTTAATACCTTACGATGAAATTTAATCAAGTTTAATGATTTAAGTATTTATTGATTAATTCTTCAATATTTACAAAATCTTTAATCAAATAATCATGATAAATTTCTGAAACTTTTTTTTCAGTATATCCATCTTCTAATAGTATAAATGGAATACCCGCCGCTTTTGAAGATTCAGCATCTGTTTCGCTATCTCCTATCATTAAACTTTTTTTTATATCTCCCTGCATAATTTCAATTACATTTGTTAAATGCCTTGGATCAGGTTTGCAATAATCAAAAGTATTGCTCCCAGCAACATATTCAAAGTAATCATAAATTTTGATTTGTTTTAATAAGTCTACAGCAAGATGTTCCTGTTTATTAGTGCATACACCCATAGATATATTATTTTTTTTTGCCCAATTTAAAAATTCTAAAACTCCATTAACAAGTTTGCTTTCAACAGCAATATTTTTTCCATAATAATCAATAAACTCTTTAACCATTTCTTTTTTAATTCCATTATTATCTATTTGACTAAACTCTTTTTTAGCTTGGCCCCATACAGATCTTCCAATTAATGAAGCAGCACCTTTTCCAACTAATTGTCTTATGTCATCAGTTGTTTTAGTTTCATAACCATATTTTTTCATTACATGATTATGCGCATTCATTAAATCTGGAGCCGTATCAATAAGAGTTCCGTCTAGATCGAATAAAATTGTAAATTTTTGAACCATTATTAAAAGTATTATTAAGAAATAATTTGTGAGTTAAACTTAAGTAATACCTAAATATATATAAATATCAAATGAAAGAAAAAAAATTAGAAAAATTACAAAAAAAACTTAGAAATAATTTTATAAAAAAAGGTGTAAAAATGATTGCACCTGAAACAGTTTTTTTTTCAAATGATACTAAAATTGGAAAAAAAGTAGTTATCGAACCTTATGTAGTAATTTCTAAAAATGTAAAAATTGGAAACAATGTAACCATTTCATCTTTTTCACATTTAGAAGGAGTTAATATTGATAATAATGTTAGCATTGGTCCCTATGCAAGAATTAGACCGGGTGTAGTTATTAAATCAGGTTCCAAAATTGGAAATTTTGTTGAAGTTAAAAAAAGCACAATTGGAAAAAATTCAAAAGTTAGTCATCTTTCTTATATTGGAGACACAAGTATAGGAAAAAATGTAAATATTGGAGCAGGAACAATTACGTGTAATTATGATGGAGTTAAGAAAAACAAAACAAAAATAAAAGATAAAGTATTTATTGGTTCAAACTCATCTTTAGTTGCTCCAGTTACTATTAATGAGAGTGGTATTATTGGTGCGGGATCAGTTATTACAAAAAATGTTAAGAAAAAATCTCTTGCGCTAACAAGATCTAATCAAACAGAAATAAAAAACTATAAGAGAAAATAAATGTGCGGAATAGTAGGAATTACAAGTAATAAAGAAGTAACAACTAGAATAATTAATTCACTAAAAAAATTAGAATATAGAGGATACGATTCAGCGGGTATTGCAACTCTTAAAGATGGTTTTATTAATGAAGTTAAATGCGAAGGTAGAGTAGAGGCTTTAGAAAAAAATATTTCCAAAACAAATATACAAGGTGAAATTGGAATTGGTCATGTAAGATGGGCAACGCATGGTAAACCCAGCACTATAAATGCACATCCACATTCATCAGAAACAGTTTCCGTTGTTCATAATGGTATTATAGAAAATTCGACAATCTTAAAAAAAATTTTAGAAAAAAAAGGATATAAGTTTAAATCTCAGACGGACACGGAAGTAATTGCACATTTGGTTACTGATTATTTAAAAAAAAACAATTTAAAAAATACAATTATTAAAGTCTTAAAAAAATTACATGGAAGTTTTGCATTAGGAATTATATTTCAAAATTATCCTGACCTAATTGTTGGTGCTAGGAGAGGTTCACCTTTGGCCGTTGGATATGGACCAAATGAAAATTATCTTGGATCAGATTCATATGCTTTAAAATCTATGACAAATAAAGTTTCTTATCTTAATGATGGTGAATTTTGTTTAATTAAAGAAAATCAAGTTGAGTTTTTTGACACCAAAGGAAATAAAGTAAATAAAAAAATATTAAACTTGTCTCAAGATAATCAAGATTATGACAAAGGTGATTATAAACATTTTATGGCAAAAGAAATAGATGAGCAGCCAATTACAGTAAAAAATTGTGTAAATGAGTATGTTGATAAAATAAATAAACAAATAAATATCTATAATTTCCCTTGGAAAATTAATCAAATATCATCAATTGTTTTGATAGGATGCGGAACAGCATATCACTCATGTTTAGTAGCAAAATACTGGTTTGAGGAACACACATCACTTGATGTAACTATAGATATAGCCTCAGAATTTAGATATCGAAAACTTAAATTTAAAACTGATTGCTTGTATGTTTTCGTATCTCAATCTGGAGAAACTGCTGACACTTATGCAGCCTTAGATATATGCAAAAAAAATAAAATGAAAACCTGTTCAATAGTTAATGTTGTTGAGAGTTCAATAGCCAGAGATTCTGATCTTGTTTTACCAATACATTGCGGCCCTGAAATCGGTGTTGCTTCAACCAAAGCTTTCTTAGGTCAAATGTTGGTACTTTACATGTTAAGCTTAAAACTATCTTTTGATCAAAAAATAATTAGTAAAAAAAACTATCAGGAGAAAATTAAAAATTTACTTTCTTTATCAAATTTATGTAAAAAAACTCTATTAACTGATAACAAAATACAAAAAGCATGCAAAGCGTTTATTGAAGCTAAAGGTTCAATGTTTTTAGGGAGAGGTTATTCTTTTCCTATAGCACTTGAAGGAGCTTTAAAATTAAAAGAACTTGCCTATGTTCATGCTGAAGGATATCCAGCAGGAGAAATGAAACATGGTCCATTAGCATTGATCGAAGAAGGTATGCCGGTTGTCGTTCTAGCTCCTAGAGATGAGCACTATAAAAAAACAATTTCTAATATGCAGGAAGTTATTGCAAGAGGTGCTAAAGTTTTATTAGTAACCAATAAAAGTAAAGATGAAATTCAATCTGAAAATATCTGGGAAACAATAGAAGTTGAAAATTTATCTGAAGATCTTTTTCCTTTTTTAACAACAATACCACTTCAAAAATTAGCTTATTATTCTGCTTTACAAAAAGGTTATGATATAGATAAACCTAGAAATTTAGCAAAATCTGTTACTGTTGAATAATAAATAAACTCTGTTAAAACACTCCCAGGTTGAATATGAAAAAATGGAAAATAAATAGTTGGAGAAATTATCCGGTAAAGCACATACCCACTTATCCGAATGAAAAAGAACTTAATATGGTTCTTGGGAAAATAAAAAATTTTCCTCCACTGGTCTTTGCTGGAGAAACTAGACATTTAAAACAACAACTTGCAGAAGTTGTTGATGGAAAAGCATTTTTACTTCAAGGAGGAGATTGTGCGGAAAGTTTTGTAGAATTTAATCCTGACAATATAAGGGATTATTTTAAAGTTATTTTACAAATGTCTTTAGTTTTAACTTATTCGGCTTCATTGCCGGTTGTTAAACTTGGAAGAATAGCAGGTCAATTTTCAAAACCAAGAAGTGCACCAACAGAAAAACAAGGTGATAAAGAATTACCAAGTTATCTAGGAGACAATATAAATGGTATTGAATTTACTGAAAAATCTAGAAAACCTGATCCTAAAAGATTGTTCAAAGCTTATTCACAATCTGCTTCTACCTTAAATTTATTAAGGGCTTTTTGTCATGGTGGATTTGCTGATTTACAAAAAGTTCATCTTTGGAATACTGGTTATATTAAGAAAAGTCCACAAGCAAAAAAATTTAAAGAATTAGAAGACAAAATTGCTGATGCTCTAGCCTTCATGGATGCGTGTGGAATAAATTC
>QCPT01000015.1 GCA_003212415.1 Pelagibacteraceae bacterium AG-439-F23 | reverse complement strand
AGCAGGAGTAGGATTTACAGTTCCTTTAAAGACAAAAACTGATGATTTTATTGGAAAGGAAAGTTTAATTAAAAGAAAAGAAAATCCTCAAAAAAAATTAGTGGGTCTAGAATTGATTAGTAAAGAAAAAGCTAATCACGGTGACTGTGTTCATATAGGTAGAGCTCAGGTGGGTATTGTTACTAGTGGATGTATTTCTCCAACACTAAATAAAAATATAGCATTATGTAGAATAGATGTTGGTCATTCTGAAATAGGCACTGAAGTTGAAGTTGGAAAAATTGATGGTGAACAAAAAAGAATTTCTGCAAAAATAGTTGGTTTCCCTCATTATGATCCACAAAAAACTAGAGTTAGAGCTTAAATGAAAGATACAAAAAATTTATTAGAATTTTGGGAAACACAAATGAAGCAATCTCATCGTTCTAGCAATTATTTTTTTAGAAAATCACCATCACATTATCATATGATGTTGTTGGTTATGTCTGCTCATAAACACAATCAAGAACTATCAGTAGAAGAGCTTAAAACAAAACTATTTAAAACTTCAAGACCAAAATCAGCAATTATAATTACTGAAGCAGTTGAAAAAGGATTTTTTCATTTAGAAAAAACATCTAGCGATCAAAGAAAAAAATTTATAAAACCTACAAATTCTTTTGTTAAAGAGTTTGATGACTATATTATAACTTTAAAGAATTTAGTTCTTTAAGACTTGCTAAGTACGTTTTTAACAGTCTCTCCCATAACAGATGGGTTTTTTGAAATAGTAATTCCATACTCTTTTAATATTTCAACTTTTTCTACTGCACTTTCTCCATAAGCAGAAACTATAGCTCCAGCATGACCCATAACTCTGCCCTTTGGTGCTGTTAAACCAGCAATATAAGCAATAACTGGTTTTTTCATATTATTTTTGGCAAACTCTCCAGCTGCAACTTCTTGTGGTCCACCGATTTCACCTATCATTAATATAGCATCTGTCTCATCATCTTCTTCAAATTTACCTATAATATCTTTAAAAGAACTACCGTTAATAGGATCGCCACCAATGCCTACGCTTGTTGAAACACCAATATTTAAATTTTTTAATTGTTGAGCGGCCTCATATCCTAAAGTTCCAGATCTGCTAATTATTCCAACTCTACCCTCTTTATATATATGGCCAGGCATAATTCCTAACATTGATTTTCCAGGACTTATAATTCCTGCACAGTTTGGGCCTACTAAACTCATTTTTTCATTTTTAGTATATCTTCTCATGTAACGTTTAATTCTAATCATATCGTGTGAAGGGATACCATCAACTATTGCAACACAACTTTTAATTCCAGCATCAGCAGCTTCCATAGCTGAGTCTGCGGCAAAGGCAGGTGGAACAAATAATATTGAAGCTGTTGCTCCAGTATTTTTTACTGCTTCTTTTACAGTATTAAAAACAGGAAGATTAAGATGTTTAGATCCTCCTTTTCCAGGTGTTACTCCTCCAACAACATTAGATCCATATTTTATCATTTCTTCCGCATGAAAACTTCCCATCTTTCCAGTAAACCCTTGAACAATTATTTTGGTATTTTTATCAATTATAACTGCCATTTTATTATCCTAAAGCTTTAACAGCTTTATTTGCTGCATCTTCTAATGTGTTTGCTTCTATGTAATTAATATTGCTTTTCTTTAAAATCTCGTTTCCTTTTTCAACATTGGTTCCTGCTAATCGTATTACTAAAGGTACTTTTATTTCTATCTTTTCTAATGCCTGAACTATACCTTCTGCAACCCAATCACATCTGTTTATTCCAGCAAATATATTAACCAATATAACTTTAACTTTTTCATCCATAGAAATAAGTTTAAATGCTTTAACTATTTTTTCAGGAGTAGCGCCTCCACCAACATCTAAGAAGTTAGCTGGCTCACCGCCTGCTAGTTTTATCATATCCATTGAAGCCATTGCTAGACCCGCTCCATTAATTATGTTTCCGATATTTCCATCTAAAGTAACATAATTCAGACCTCTATCTGATGCATAAACTTCATTTGTATTTTCTTGAGTTTTGTCTCTTAATTCAGAAACTTGGTTTCTTCTAAATAGAGCATTATTATCAAAACTCATTTTACAATCTAAGGCTAAAATCTGATCTTGATTTGAAATTACTAATGGATTTACTTCAACCATTGTTGCATCCAGTTCACTAAATGCACGATAACATCCAATTATTGTTTCAGATGCTCTTCTTATTAATTCAGGTTCAATACCTAAACCAAAAGCAATTTCTCTTGCTTGGAATTGTTGCATTCCAACAGCAACTTCAATTTTTGATCTAATTATACTTTCTGGTTTCTTTTTTGCTATTTCTTCAACGCTCATTCCTCCTTCAGTAGATGCAACAACCATAATACTTTCGGAACTTCGATCAAAAACTAAACCTAAATACAATTCTCTTTTAATTTCTGTTGCTTCTTCAATATAAATTCTATTTACTATTTTTCCTTCAGGTCCTGTTTGGTTAGTAACTAATTTTTTTCCTAAAAGTTTATCTGTTGCTTGTGCTACTGCTAAAGGTGTATCGCATACAATTATTCCGCCGGCTTTTCCTCTTGCTCCAGAATGAACTTGTGCTTTTACTACCCATTTATTTCCACCTATTTCTCTAGCTTTATTTTCTGCATTCTCTGGGCTATAGGCAATCCCACCTCTTGGTATAGTAACTCCAAAGTCTGAAAGAATTTTTTTTGCTTGATATTCGTGTATGTCCATTTTTATTTATTAATTAAATTATCTATGTTCACAATATTTTCTGCCATTCGAGCTGATGCAGCATCAATCATTCTTCCGTCTAATTGTGCGGCTCCCTTTCCTTCTTTTGCAGCTTTATCCAACTCTTCAATAATTCTTTTTGCTTTATTTACTTCAGCTTCAGGAGGTGAAAAAACTTTATTAGCTAAATCAATTTGAGAAGGATGTATTGCCCATTTACCTTCAATTCCTATTGCTGCTCCTCTTTTTGCTGCCGCTATATAAGAATCTGGATCATTAAAATCTCCAAATGGTCCATCAATTGCTCTTAAACCGTAAGCTCTACAGGTCATTACAAGTTCAGATAAACCATGATGCCATTGATCACCAGGGTAGTCAGGATTTAATCCTCCAATTACTACAGTTCTTGCTCTTAAACTTGCAGCATAATCGGCAACTCCAAAATGAAGTGCTTCTAGTCTACTACTTGATTTTGCAATTTCTTTTATATTTGACATTCCTAATGCAGTTTCAATTAAACATTCAATTCCAATTTTATTTTTAAGTTTTTTGTTTGTTTCAATTTGTGTTAACAAACAATCTACCATGTAAACATCGCTTGCGGTTCCTGCTTTTGGAACTAATAATGTGTCAACTCTATCTCCAGCTTCTTCGACAATTTCAACCACATCACGGTACATATAATGTGTATCAAGACTATTAATTCTTACTGAAATAGTTTTTCCTTTTTCTCTCCAATTAATTTCTTTAAGGGCTTTAATAACATTTTGGCGCGCAGTTATTTTGTCATTTGGAGATACCGCATCTTCAAGATCTAAAAAAATATAATCAGCATTAGAGTTTAATGCTTTTTCAAACATTTTTGGTGATGATCCGGGTACAGCAAGTTCACTTCTTTGCAACCTAGAATTAGTTGGTTTATAATATTTGAAACTCATAAAACAACTTATAAAACCTTAGTTAAATCTATTAAATAATATATTTAAGGTATTATTTTTATATATAATTAATAGATATTTAAAAAAAACTTTAAAAAAAATTTCGTTTTGTTACGGATTAGTAAATTTAAAGAATTATGGCGGATTTACCTACTAAAGCAAAAGTTGTTATAATCGGTGGAGGAATTCACGGACTAAGTACCGCTTGGAAATTATCCGAAACATACAAAAACCCAAATGACATTGTTGTATTAGAAAAAAAAGATATTGCTGCAGGAGCTAGTGGTATCGCATGTGGTGTTGTTAGAAATAACTATTTCCAACCTGCAATGAGAGAATTGATGGCACACTCTGTAGGAGTGTGGGAAAGCGATCCAAAAACATTTAAATATAACCCAGTTGGATATATGCAAATATCTCCCGAAATTATGCATAAAGATGTTGCAAGTATATATGAACAACAAAAAGGTATCGGTTATGAATCTGTTTTTATTGAAGGAGAAAAAGATTGTACAAATTACATGAAAGGTATCTTTGATGATTGGCAAGCCAAAGGGATTACCTCTGTCCTTCATGAAAAAAAAGGTGGGTACGCATTTAATAAAGATTCAATAAGAGGCATTGAAAGTAAGGCTAATGCAAATGGAGTTAATGTTCATAAAGGAGTTACAGTTACAGGCTTTAAAAGAGGTAGTAATAGTAAAGCTGTCACAGGAGTAGTTACGAACAAAGGTACAATTGATTGTGATCAAGTTGTAATAGGCGCAGGTCCATGGGCAAGAGATTTTTGGAACATGCTTGATCTACCAAAAAAAACTAAAATTAAAGGTTCGAATGGAACAACTCATGAAGTTGATATGTGGACTTATTGGTTTTTACAAGAAGGAGTTTTGGGTGTTGATGCAAACTATTTAAGAACTAATGAAGGTAAACAACCCCCTGTAATTCACGTTGATACAGATGCTCCTTTATATTCTGATCAAAGTGGAGATTTATTAACAGATAAACTATGGGGAATATATTATAAACCAGACATTGAAGGATTAGGTGTTCAAGGTGGAACTTCGCCATATATTGTTGATAAACATTTTGATGAAGTAAAAGTAGATCCATATGGACTTGAATCACCAGACTATCAAACAACGGATAAGTTTGCTGACATGTGGACTTCTGCTTTGGCTCATTGTCAAAAACGTTTTGTTGGTAAATCAAATTTGTATAGAAAAGGTCCATCAGGAGGTTTGGGTTGTTTAACTCCAGACTCTTTTCCAATCTTTGATAGATTTTGTGAAAACGTTTATATGATAGCAGATGCCAACCACGGATATAAAATGATAGGTGTTGGACATTTAGTTGCGCAAGAAATTTTAGGCAAAGAAAGCGAATTGTTAAAACCTTTTAGATTCAACCGATACGAGAAGGGAGAGTTACACCCTACTTCTAATAGCCCTTTCCCTTGGAGTTAAATTTTTCTAATAAAGTTTATATTTTTTAGATATATATTTAATACAATCTTCATATCTAGACACATCAATATTTTTCAGATAATTTTATTTTAATTTCACAGGGAGATTAAATAATGACAGATCTAGAAAAACATGTAAATCAGCCGGGAAGAGCTAAGCTAGTAAAAAGAGTTAGAGAAAAAATTAACGAATTAGGAATTACATACATTTATTATCAATTTATATCTGTAACAGGACGTGTTGTTGGTAAAGGAATTCCCGCAGACCATTGGGAAAGAACTGCAGAAAAAGGTTTTCAATTAGTTTATGGATCAACTGCAAACTTGTTTGTAGATAGACACAAAAATTATATCGGTTACGGCCCTGAAGCCATGGAACTAGTTGGTATACCTGACCCTGAAACTTTCTGTCAATTACCTTGGGATAAAAGAATTGGAAGAGTTTTTGTTACATGTTTTAGAAATAGAGAAGAAAGACAAAATCCAGGTGGACATTTAACTTCTGATTGCAGAGGTAACTTGAAAATTTTTATGGATGAATTTCAGAAAAAACATGGATTAGAACTAAGAGTTGGAACAGAACCTGAAATGATGTGGTTGACAAAAAATCCTGACGGAACCCCGACTGGAGAAGGTTTTTCTAAACCATACTGTTATCACATTGATCAATTTGAATCATTGAGACCTGTATTTATGAAAGTAATTGAATACGCTTCAGCTATGGGTTTAGATATGATCCAAGGAGACCATGAAGACGCTCCAGGACAATTAGAATTAAACTGGACATATGACAATGTTTTAAGAAACGCTGATAGACTTTCTACTTACAGACAAATTTGTGCTCAAGTGGCAAGAGAACATAATTTAATAGCATGCTTTATGACAAAACCATTTATGGGTGTTTCTGCAAGTGGTTGTCATACGAACATGTCTTTATGGAAAGGTGGAAAAGTTGTAACAAACAAATTAGGTAATAAAAAATTGCCTGGAGTAGAGGAAGTGTTTGGTTATGTGCAAGGAGGCACAAATACTTTTATGCCTGATACTAAAGATATGCAATTACCAGGTAAAATTGGCTTGCAATCCATTGCTGGAATAATGCAACACTTGCCAGCATTAACTGCTTTAGGATCTTCAACGGTTAATTCTTATAGAAGACTTTGGGATCAAGGTTTCTGGGCTCCTGTTTATGCTGATTGGGGATATCAAAACAGAACTTGTGGTTTAAGAGTATCGGCTCCTGGAAGATTTGAGTATAGATCGGTAGACTCAATGCATAATCCTTATCTATTAGGTGCAGCTTTATTAAAAGCTTGTGACCATGGTATATCAAAAAAACTTGTACCATCTAAGCCTGAATCTAGAAGTATGTATGAAGCTAAGAAAGCTGGTAAAGATGTTAAAAAACTTCCATTAAGTTTAGGTGAAGCTTTGGATAGACTGTCTGAAGATGAAGTAATCAAATCTGCAATGCCTGATGAAATGTATAAAGTTTTCCATTGGTATAAAAATGATGAGTGGGAAAAATTTCTTGGTGCAACAACTCAATGGGATCTTGATACATATTTAGATTGTCTACCATAATAGATTAATAGAAAGGTTCAAAAGAAATGTGCGGAATTGCGGGATTAATACATAGAGGAAAATCATCCAACGTAGGTCAAGAACTACAAGGTATGCTTCAAGCTTTGAAGCATAGAGGTGAAGATTCAACTGGTTATGCTCTTTATGGAGATACAGATGGTCAAAATTTCATCATGAGATTTAAAGTTGGTGAAAACGTTGCAGAAGGAAGTAGTTCAATTAAAGAGGACACCTCTGTTTACGATGAAAGAAAAAAGATTGTAGACAGATATCTTTCAGAATTAGGAGCAAGAGTAGTTAAAGAAGATAGAATATTACCCTACTCTTTAAGGTACGAAGTTAAATACGACAAAGATTTAATGGAGTTTTCACAAAGAATAGAGAGTGTTCCTGGAGTTGAAATATTGTCAATGGGTAAATCTCTTGAAGTAATTAAAGATCTTGGTAATGCAAAAGCTGTATGTGATAGATATAATCTTGATAAAGTTGTTGGAACTCATGCTATAGGACACGCAAGAATGGCAACTGAATCTGGAGTAGATATTAAATCTGCTCACCCATTTTGGGGATATCCTTTCAGCGATGTTTCTGTAGTTCACAATGGTCAATTAACAAACTATTGGAATAATAGAAGATCATTAGAAAATAAAGGAATGAGATTTATGTCTGAGTGCGACTCAGAACTAATAGCTGTTTATCTTGCAGAAAAAATGAGAGCTGGAGCAACTCTTGAAGAAGGTATGAGAGATTCATTAACAGGGCTTGATGGTGTATTTACTTACTTTGTTGCAACAAAAGATTCATTAGGTATGGCCAAAGATACAATGGCAGCAAAACCTTTAGTATTATACGAGTCAGATGATTTAGTTGCTATGGGATCAGAAGAAATAGCAATTAGATCAGTTCTTCCTCAAGAAATAGATACTTATGATCCTTTTGATGGAGAGGTAAAAGTATGGCAAATCTAAAGACATCTGAAAAAAAAACAAAAGCTCAATCAATGGGACTTCACTCTGAAGTTCTGACAGGAAAAACTCAACAAAAATTCTTCAATCCAGACGAAGCTGAAAACTTTTATTATTTTGGTACACACGATGTCGATTTTAACAAAAGAACAGAATTAGATGTTAAGGATATGGATTGCAAACAAGCAAACGGAAAAATTGATGAATTAATGAGTCAAGGATATGGAACAATAGTTATTAAAAACCCACAAGGTAAACATAGTCTTGGAGTTGGAATATTAAATAAATTAAATTTAATTTTTGAAGGAAGTTTAGGTTATTTTGGATGTGGCTCTATGGATGGTCCAATAGTTAGAATTAACGGAAGAGTTGGCTGGTCATGCGGTGAAAATATGATGGCAGGAAAAATAGTTATAGAAAAAAATGCAGGTTCTTGTTTTGGTGCAGCTATTAGAGGTGGTGATTTAATTTGCAAAGGAAGTGTTGGTGCAAGAACTGGTATAGACCAAAAAGGTGGAACAATAATCATTGGTGGAGATGCGGGTGCATTTACTGGATTTATGATGCAAAGAGGAAGAATTATAATTCTTGGAGATGTTGGAATTAACTTAGGCGACTCTATGTATGATGGAACTATTTTTATAGGTGGAAAAATTGGTTCGTTTGGTAGTGATGCTGTTGAAGCTGAACTTACAGAATCTGATATTGGATGGTTAAAAAGAAAATTAAAAGTTGCTGAAATTGGAGACAATTTTGATGTTTCTAAAATGACAAAAGTTGTAGCAGGAAAAAAACTTTGGAACTACGATGCGTTAGAACCAACTGAGAAAAAAGGAGCTATATAATGGCAAAGAAAAAAAATAAAAAAGCTAACGGTAGTGCAAACGGTAAAACTGAATTTTCTAAAAGAAATAAAAGTTTACTAGGATATAACTCTATTTTTACTCCAGATGTTATAGATGATATTCATATAAAAGCAGAACTTGGAAGATATAGAATGCGTGGAATGGCATTGATGAAAAAAATTCCAACGTTTGATGATTTAGTTTTCTTGCCAGGAACTTTAACTAGATTTGTTATCGAGGGTTATAGAGAAAAATGTGAGACTAAAACTATAATTGGACCTAGATGTGAAAATCCAATTGAATTGGATATACCTGTTTATATTACTGGTATGAGTTTTGGGGCTTTATCATATGAAGCAAAAACTGCTTTAGCTAGAGGAGCAACTATGGCGGGTAGCGCCACTTGTTCTGGTGAAGGTGGAATGATACCTGATGAAAGAAGGTATTCTGAAAAATGGTTTTACCAATGTATTCAATCAAGATATGGTTTTAACCCTCATCACGCGCAATTAGCAGATGGTATTGAAGTGTTTATTGGACAAGGTCAAAAAGTTGGTATGGGTGGACACCTTATGGGACAAAAAGTAACTGACCAAGTTGCTGAAATGAGATCTTTACCTGCTGGTATTGATCAAAGATCTCCTGCTAGGCACCCTGACTGGTTAGGACCAGATGATTTAGCTCTAAAAGTTGCTGAATTAAGAGAATTAACTAAAAATAAAGTACCTATTCAATTAAAATTAGGTGCTGCAAAAGTATATGACGATGTACGTATGGCCGCAAAGTGTGATCCAGACTCTATATATTTAGATGGTATGGAAGGATCAACAGGTGCAGGACCTCACATTGCTGCAGCAAATACAGGTATTCCAGGTATTGCTGGAATCAGGGAAGCTAGAAGAGCTTTGGATGATGTGGGTAAAACAGGAAAAGTAACTTTAATTTACGCAGGTGGTGTAAGAGATGGTGCAGATATGGCTAAAGCGCTTGCTTTAGGTGCTGATGCAATAGCAATTGGTACTGGAGCAATGGTAGCATTAAACTGTAACAAAGAAATACCAGAGTCAAACTTTGAAAAAGAAATGGGAGTTCCAGCAGGTCACTGTTATCACTGTCATACAGGAAGATGTCCCGTTGGTGTTGCAACTCAAGATCCTAAATTAAGAAAAAGATTAAACCCAGATGATGCTGCTTTAAGAGTATATAATTACCTACATGCAATGACATTAGAAGCTCAACTTTTAGCAAGAGCTTGTGGTAAAACTAATATTCATTCTTTAGAGCCAGAAGATTTGGCTGCTTTAACTATGGAAGCATCTGCATTAGCAAAAGTTCCTTTATCTGGAACTAATCATACAGTTGGAGTTGACGACTTTCATAAAATATAAGGATTTATTATGGCTAAAAATAAAAAAAAAAATAAAAAAATAAAAAAAGAAGTTAAAGGTCAGCTAGGAAAAAAGAGAGAGACGGCTAGAGAAAAAATGATTGGTCAAACAATCGGTTACCGATATGACGTTAACTTATTGCCAGATTATAAAAGATTAACTCCTTTTTTAAAAAAATATATTGAAGCAATGGGTTGGGATGATCTTAATTGGTTAGAAGATGTTCATATGGGTTACGAGGAAAATAGACCAGCTGTATTTGATAGAAATGCAAACGGATGGGTAACTATACCAAGTAAAATTAAACTACCAAACAACCAACAAGATAGAGATATGATAGCAAGAGAATTATTAGTTAAATTCCAAATGTCTCCAAATCATCCTTTGGTTGATCTTAAAAAAGCTTATATAAAATTTTAGAATCGTTAATAAAAAATCTACCTCTGGTTGTTAAACCTGTAGTTATATAAAGGTTTTATCTATACTTTTTATCATTGTACTAAATCAAGCATTTAATAGAATCTTATCAATTTGTTTAAACAAACGGAGGTTTGAAATGACTGATCAATTAGGTGCATTGACAACCATATTTACGGAATTTTACTACTGGATAACAGTGGTACTGATGTTTTTAATTCACGTCGGTTTCTGTATGTATGAAGTTGGAGCTTCCCGATATAAACACCATCAACACACTTTAATGAAAAACACAATGCTGATACCTTTGGTAACAGTAACGTGGTTTTTATTTGGTTGGTGGATTTATTGGGCGTTTCCAACAGGACCAGGTCTAGCACCATCAATAATGAACGAAAGCGCAGCTTTAATTACAGATGACTCAGCTTTTAGTGCCAAGTGGTATGTGCCAAATAGTGATTTAATGGCAGTTAACTTAGGTGACCATATAAGCGGAGTATTCTGGGCAGCGTTTTTATTATTCTCATGGACGGCTGCTTCAATTGTTTCTGGTGCTGTAATCGAAAGAATAACAACTTTTGCATTCGGTATTTTAGCAATTGCTATCGGTTCAGTTTTCTGGACAATAGATGCTGCATGGGGATGGCACTTTGACGGTTGGATGCTCAAATTACTCGGCTATCATGACGCTTACGCTTCTGGTGTAATTCATGCTTGTGCTGGAGGATTTGCCTTAGGTATCTTAGCTGTTTTAGGACCGAGAATAGGAAAATTCTCATCATCAGGACAACCAAGAAATATTGGACCAAGAAACCCATGGTTAGTAACAATTGGACTGTTTCTAATTTATACAGGTTTCTGGGGTTTTTACGCAGCATGTAATATTCCAATTTTTGATCTTGGACCTGAATATGGGATGGAAGGTGTAACTTATTGGACTGCAACTAACATATACGTAACCCCAACTACATTAAGTGGTATTACAATGAACTTCTTAATGTCACTATCTGGAGGATTGTTAGCTGGATATGTAATAGCGAAAGGAGATCCTTTCTGGACATATTCAAGTGGACTAGCAGGCGTGATATGTGCTTCTGCAGGAAATGACTTATATCATCCAATACAATCAATGATCATTGCAATGATCGGTGTTGTTATTGCTTACAAAATGCATTACTGGGTTGAACGTAAGTTCAAAATCGATGATGCAGTTGGAGCTGTAGCTGTACACGGTTATGCTGGATTTGCAGGTCTTGTGATCTGTGGATTTGTACTTAATGGATATCCTTCTTCAGGATATAGTGTTGGCGCTATGTGGGACGGAACTACATACGCAGCAATTAATCCATTAGGAATGTTTATTGGTGCATTAATAATGTTCGTAGTACTTGGTTTTATACCAGGTTGGATCATTGCTAAAGTACTTCATGGAATGGGTAAACTTAGAATTCCAAGAGAAGTTGAGTTAGCAGGTCTAGACTATGAAATAATGGAGGCGGCTAAAGATGACGAAAAATCTGTCGCTTCGTCAAGCTAACAAAGGAGGATAATATGGCAGTAACTAACTGGATAGATCATCTAAGTGCTAAAGAAGTTGCTGGAGCAGTTTATCCTGGTGTTGGATCTGAAGGTATTTTAGTTCTAATCGCCTTTGTTATTTGGATTGGCTGGCATGTAATATCAGCAAAGCAAGAAAGTGATAAACTTTCGAAACTTGCTAAGCGAAGGCCTAGTTCAAATGCTTGGAAGAGCAACGTTACAGACGGGTAATATATGGCTACAGTAACTGATTGGATAAAACACTTAACTACTGATAGTGCGGGCGATGAAATAGGAACTCAAGTTGCCGGTGCTGTTTATCCTGGAGTTGGAACTGAAGGTGTTTTAGTTCTAATTGCCGTTGTTATTTGGATTGGCTGGCATGTAATTACAGCTCAACAAGAAGAAGATGAGCTTAAAAAACTTGCCAGAAAAAGACCTGGCTCAAGCGCTTGGAAAAGTAATGTTACCGATGGATAACTAAATTTTAATTAGGGCGCATAAATAATTATGCGCCCTTTTTAATATGGAAGAAAAAAATTCAGAAAAAAATTCAAACGAAACACCACATAAGATGGCAAGATTAGCTTGGCCAAAAGCTAAGTATGGAGCAATAATTGCTGTAATTATAATAATCGTAATTAATTTAATTTATTATCAAGATTTCTTTTTGTCTTTTTTTAATTAATTGTGTAAATTAATTTATGGTAAATAACTTATTCAAAATTGCAAAAGCAAAAAAAATAAAATATTTTTTAATTAGTTTTGTAGATCTTTTTGGAGTTTTAAGATCTAAATTAGTTCCAGCTCACGCAATAAAAGAAATGCAAAATACAGGAGCAGGTTTTGCTGGTTTTGCTGCATGGTTAGATATGACGCCAGCAGATTCTGATATGTTTGCAATACCAGATCCTAATAGTTTAATTCAATTACCTTGGAATAAAGAAGTAGGATGGTTAGCTTCAGATCTTTGGATGAATAGTAAACCTGTTGATGCCTCTCCAAGAATAATGCTGAAAAAACAAATAAAAGAATTATCAAAAAAAGGTTTTATAATGAAATCAGGTGTTGAATGTGAATATTTCCTTATTTCTCAAGATGGAACATCAATTGCAGACTTAAGAGATACTCAATCTAAACCTTGTTATGATCAATCTGCTTTAATGAGAAGATATGATCTTATTAAAGAAATTTGTGACAGCATGATTGAAATGGGATGGGGCCCTTACCAAAATGATCATGAAGATGCTAATGGTCAATTTGAAATGAATTGGGATTATTCCGATTGTTTAATTACAGCAGATAGACATGCTTTCTTTAAATTTATGGTTAAAACTTTATCTGAAAAACACGGTTTAAGAGCAACGTTTATGCCAAAACCATTTGAAAATTTAACTGGTAATGGCTGTCATGCTCATGTTTCTGTTTGGAAAGGTAATAAAAATGTATTTTTAGATAACTCCGATAAATTAGGGTTAAGTAAAATGGCTTATAATTTTTTAGGTGGTGTAATAAAAAATGCAGAATCTTTATCAGCTTTTTTCAATCCTACAATTAATAGTTATAGAAGAATTAATGCACCTCCAACAAAGTCAGGTGCATCCTGGTCACCAAGTAGCATCTCATATACAGGAAATAACAGAACTCACATGATAAGAATTCCAGATCCTGGTCGATTTGAGTTAAGGCTAATGGATGGATCTGCAAACCCTTATCTTTTGCAAGCAGGAGTATTAGCTGCAGGACTTCATGGTTTAAAAAATAAAATCAATCCCGGCAAACCTTTACATTGCAACATGTATACCGATTTTAAAAAATATCCAAATTTACCAAAATTACCTGATAATTTAGATCAATCATTGGAAAGATTAAAAAATAATAAAGAGATGAATAATTCTTTTGGTAAAGACGTAGTAAACAGTTATCTAAAATTAAGAAGCTCTGAAATAACAGAATTCAAACAAAAAGAAAATTTTGATAAAAGTAAACCTATTACTAAATGGGAAAGAGTTAATACGTTAGACTGTTAAATATGGACATTTCTAACGGTCAACTGTGGAGATATTCTTCATTTATTGATAATAAAAATCATTCTTTCAATCGAGAAGAAATATTTAAAAATATATCGAAAAAACAAATTGATGAAGCTTACTTGAGCATTTCTAAATGGGACAATTATAAACCTACCCCTCTTCTGCTCTTAAATAAATTATCAAAAGAATTAAATTTAAATAAAATATATTATAAAGATGAGTCAAAAAGATTTGACCTTAAATCTTTTAAAGCCTTAGGTGGAGCTTATGCTGTTGAAAAAATTACTAAAGGAAAAAAAGATATAACAGTTTCTAGCGCAACTGCAGGTAACCACGGTAGATCTGTGGCTTGGAGCGCTAAGAAACTAGGACTTAAATGTAAAATTTTTATTAATGAACATGTGAGTGATGCAAGAGGCAAGGCAATGGAATCACTTGGTGCTGATGTTGTTAAAGTTAAGGGAAATTATGAAAAATCTTTAATTGAATGCATAAAGCAATCCACAAAAAATAATTGGCAAATCGTACAAGATGTTGCTTGGAAAGATTATATGTTGGTTCCCACTTTAACTATGGCTGGATATTCTGTAATGATGAAAGAGATAGTTGATCAAATAAATAATGATGAAATTACTCATATATTCTTACAAGCTGGGGTTGGTGGTATGGCTGCTGCCATGGTTGCTGGTGCTGCTAGATACTTAAAAAATATACCTAAAATGATAATTGTAGAGCCAGATAGTGCTGCTTGTGTAATGGAAAGTATAAAAACTGGAAAAATAGAAAAAATAAATATTGAACGTGAAAGCTTAATGGGTGGAATGTCTTGTGGAGAACCTTCGTTGGTGCCTTGGAAAATACTGAAAAAATCAGTAAATTATTGTATCACTTTACCCGATGATGATATTGGCAAAGCTATGAGATTATTTGCGAATGCTGTTTTTGGTGATGATAAAATTGTTGCAGGAGAAAATTCTGCTCCCGGTGTTATTAGTTTAATTGCAAGTTGTAATGACGAAAATATTAAAAATAAAATTAATTTAAATTCTAATTCAAATGTACTTCTAATTGGATGTGAAGGTGATACAGATCAAGAAATGTATCAAAAACTTTTAAAAGAATAATTATTAATTAAATCAGTGAAAAAAATTATAAAAAAAAAAGTTTATAATTTAGATTTTTATAAGATTTTTAACCCCCAACTAACTCCAAAAAAGATGCTTGAGCTTGGAGTTTTTGGTGGTTCTTACTTTGGATTAAAAATAAACGAATATCCAAAATCTTGGTTTAAAAAATCTAAAATAAGTAAAAATTTTGATGTGAATTTAAATCGTTTTAAAGTTAAATCCGGTTTATCAAGGGAACATTGGTTAAAAAAAGGATGGATATTTAAAGAGGATCCTCTTGGATGGTTTCAATGGTACTGTAGATTTACAATGGGAAGACGCATACCTCCTATTGATGAAATTCAAATTAAAAGATGGAAGAATTTTACAAGACACGTCAAAGCAATAAAAAAGAATTGTGAAGAAGGAGATTTAAGATGTAGAAAAAAACAAAGACAAGCAATACTTCAGTGGGCTTATGATCCTTATATTTAATTTTAAATTATTCTTCTAAGATATTAACTATTAATTTTTCTTTGTTTTAAAATCTATACCATATTCAGATCTAGGTCCTTTTCTTAATCCAAAAGGCCCAGGAATAAATATTGTCATAGGATTTGTATTTGCTTCTAAATCAACTCTATGAAAATGATTTGCTGATCTAAATCCAATATAACCTGGTTTTCTCCAAAACTTTCCTTTTTTTGTGGTTTCCCAATACCCTCCTTTAATTATTATTGTCATGTAAGGACAAAGATGATTATGAACTCCATCTCCATGATCATCATCCAACATTTCATGAATTATAATATTAAATGGAAACCATTTAGGTCTATTTCTAAATAATACATAATATCTATTTAGCCAAGGTTTAGCTTCATTGTATTTTGGATGTGAAGGCCCTCTGTCCAGAACTGTTTTTTTTCTACCTATCTTATCAAGAAATTTTAGAAACATTAGTCAGTTTTGATAATTGCATTATTCTTCAATAAATACATTTTACTGTTAATTACACTTGGTCTTAATATTTTTGAACTACTTAATTTAAAAATATTTTCTTCTATACCAGTCGATACGTCTGCTTTTATTAATCTACCATTATTTAAAGATAAATAGATTTTGTTTCTTGCTATAATAAAGCCTGTCGGTTTTATTTCATTCTTCTTATTTTTAATATTTTTCAACATGTTTGTAATTCTAACTATGTTTCCTTTTTTATTATCTATAGCAAATAGGTAACCTTCATTTGAAACCGTGAAAACTAAGTTTTCAGTAATAATTGGGGTTAAGCTGGTGTTTACTGTTTGTGTCCAATTAACAATCCCTGTTCTTGCATCTATAGAGAATAATTCATTTTTGTTATTTGAAAAATATATAGAATTATTTGCAAAGACGAGATCTGAATTTTCTAAAGTAAATGAATCTTGATAAATTAAATTACTTTGTGTTGGTATTTGCCAATATAAACTACCGTTATTTATATTTAAGGCTGTTAAATCACCAATGTTATTAATAAAGAATACAATCTCACCTTTAACAACTAAAGATAGTTTTTTTTTTGATTTAATAAAAGGATTTTCTGTATCAAAATTCCAAAGCTCTAAACCATTTGTTACAGAAAAGCATCTTATTATATTTTCAAAATCAACAATAAAAAATCTGTCATTAGAAACTTTTATATTTGAATTAAAACCAGTAGTACTTTCTATAGATTTTATCAAATTACCATCTTTTAAATTAATTAAATAAATCTTAGATAAATTGTCAGCTGCAATTATTATTTTATCAGTTTGTGCAAAATAAATTATTGGGTTTAATTTTCTTTCTTTTTTTGTATAATGATTAACCTTCCAAATTTCTTTTAAATCTTTATTAATTTTAAATATCGAACCTTTGCCATCAAAAAAAACTATATTTTCATCATTCGTAAAAATTAATTCAGGTTGATTAAAATTAAAATTCTTTATAGATGAAAATTTATAAGATGAGGTTTTTTTAAAATTTGTTTCAAAATTTATATTTCCTATATTATTAGTATTATTTTCTAAAAAAGGTTCTCCTTTTGTTAATTTGTTTAATTTAATTTTTAAATTTGAATTAAGTTCTTTTTGAATTGGTTTAGACTTTTCTAAAATTATTTTTAAATTTTCATTATCATCTTCGATTTCTTTATTACCAATTCCACAGCTTGATAGAATTAGTAATAAAAATAAATATAATAAAAAATTATTCACTGAAATCTGAACGAAGTCTTTTTTGAGCTTCCAATTTTACCTTTGTGCTTATATCTTCTAAACTAACTAATTGATCTAAAAATTCTTTTGACTTTTGTTTTTCTTCTTTTGCAAAATAATATTCTGCCATCAAATATAATGCGTGCGGTTTCCAAATACTATCAGATTTAATTACTGGATTAAGTATATTTAAAAGCTCATTCTCATTTGCAAATTCTGAATTAAATAAGCCTTTCTTAAATATTGTTAAATTTTTATTTTCTTTATCAAGGCCAATCTCATTAATTAATATATCAAAAAATTTATTAATTTCTTCTTTTGATTCAATCAAACCATTATCTAATAAATAAAAGAAAGCTAGAGGTGAATAAGTTTTATCTTTATCTTCAATTATTTCTTTCATTGAAATTAAAATTTTAGACTTGTCGCCAGATTCATATTGAATAATTGTTGCATTATATTTATTTGCTATCCCCTCTCTATGTCCTTTTTCATATTCTTGATAAAAAAAGAAACTAAATAATAATAATAATAATAATATTATTACTGTTATTATTGATTTTTTTTTATTTATAATAAAATTTTTAATTTTTTCTTTTCTTGTTTCAGAGCTAATAATTTCTATTTCTTGGTCCATTATATCATTTTCCTTAATACATATTGTAAAATACCACCATTTTTATAGTATTCTAATTCATTCTTTGTGTCTATTCGGCATAACATTTTAATTTTTTTTGATTCTCCTGATTGATATTTAATTTCAACTTCTACATTATCACTTGGGTTTAATCCTTTTTCAATATTAACAATACTAATTAATTCAGAACCTCTTAAATATAAATTTTTTCTATTCATTCCTTCAATAAATTGTAGAGGTAATACTCCCATTCCAATTAGATTTGACCTATGTATTCTTTCAAAACTTTCAGCAAATACAGCTTTTATTCCTAATAGTTTTGTTCCTTTTGCTGCCCAATCTCTTGACGATCCAGTTCCATATTCTTTTCCGCCAATAACAATTAAATTTGTTCCTCTTTTTTTATATTCAACAACCGCATCATATATTGGCATAATTTTCTCTTCAGGGTATAATTTTGTAAAACCACCTTCTGTTTCAGGAGCAATTTCATTTCTTATTCTAATGTTAGCAAATGTTCCTCTCATCATTACTTCGTGATTTCCTCTCCTTGCACCGTATGAATTATAATCTTTTGTTAATATTTGATGTTTCATAAAATATTCTCCAGTTGGGCTTTCTTTTTGTATTGATCCTGCTGGTGAAATATGATCCGTCGTAATCATATCTCCTAAAATCAACAAAGGTCTTGCTTCTTTAATGTCTTTAATATCCTCTGGTTCATCAGGCAAGTTTTCAAAAAAAGGAGGTTTTTTTACATATGTTGAGGTATCCTCCCAATTATAAATACTACTTGGTTCTGTTTTAATTTTTTGCCATTGTTCAGGTCCTTCTGAAACATTTGAATATCTTTTTACAAACATTTCTGCATTTAATGAATTTTTTAAAGTCTCTTCTATTTCTTTATTGCTTGGCCATATATCTTTTAAATAAACATCTTTACCTTCTTTATCTTTTCCTAGGGGTTCTTTATATAAATCAATTCTCATTGATCCGGCTAATGCATAAGCAACTACCAAAGGTGGTGATGCCAAATAATTTGCTTTAACCAATGGTGAAATTCTACCTTCAAAATTTCTATTACCTGACAAAACAGATACAGCATAAATATTTTCTTTTTTTATAGCTTCTGAAATATTTTTTTGCAAAGGTCCGGAGTTTCCAATGCAAGTTGTACAACCATATCCAACCAGATTAAATCCTAATTGGTCTAGATAATTATTTAATCCTGCTTTTTCTAAATAATCAGTAACCACTTTAGATCCGGGTGCTAAAGAAGTTTTTACCCATGGTTTTGTGTTTAATCCTTTTTCAACTGCATTCTTTGCAAGTAATCCTGCACCAATTAAAACATTGGGATTAGATGTATTTGTGCAAGAAGTTATTGCAGCAATTACAATATCGCCATCTTTAATTTCAAATTTTTCATTTTCTACTTTTGAAAAAGAAAGTTCTGATTTTTTATTAATTTTTTCAAAAACTTTTATAAAATTTTGTGATGCTTCAGTTAACAAAACTTTATCTTGTGGTCTTTTTGGACCTGATATTGTTGGAACAACTGTTGTCATATCTAAAGACAAAGTATCAGTAAAAACAATATCACTACTTGCCCACAATCCTTGTTCTTTTGCATAATTTTCAACTATATCCACGGTATGTTTTTCTCTTCCAGAAAAATTTAAGTATTTTAATGTTTCGTCATCTATTGGGAAGAATCCACAAGTAGCTCCATATTCTGGGGCCATGTTTGCAATGGTAGCTCTATCAGCTAAAGTTAAATTTTTTAATCCGTCTCCATAAAATTCTACAAATTTTCCAACAACACCTTTATCTCTAAGCATTTTAACTACAGTTAATACCAAGTCTGTTGCGGTCGTTCCTTCTGGTAATTTGTTTTTCATTTCAAATCCTATAACTTCAGGAATTAACATTGAGATGGGTTGTCCGAGCATTCCTGCTTCGGCTTCTATTCCTCCTACACCCCAACCTAGTACTGATAATCCATTAACCATTGTGGTATGACTATCCGTACCAACTAATGTATCAGGAAAAATATATTTATTTTTATCGAACTCTTCTGTCCAAACTACTTTAGATAAATATTCTAAATTTACTTGATGACAAATTCCCGTTCCCGGTGGAACTATTCTAAAATTATTAAATGCTTGTTGTCCCCATTTTAAAAAAGAATATCTTTCGCCATTTCTTTCAAATTCAATATCAACATTTTTTTCAAATGAATCTGATTTTGCAGATTTATCAACTTGAACCGAATGATCTATAACTAAGTCAACTTTAGAAAGAGGATTAATAGTGTTTGGGTCTTTATTTTTTTCTTTGACCGCTTCTCTCATTGCCGCAAGATCAGCTACCGCAGGTATTCCGGTGTAATCCTGTAATAAAACTCTTGCTGGTCTGTATGCTATTTCTGTTTTAGATTTTTTTTCTTTAAGCCAATTTTTAATAGAATCAATTTGATCTTTTGTTACTGTTAAATCGTCCTCATACCTAAGCAAATTTTCTAATAGAACTTTTAAGGATTTTGGTAATTTTGAAATATCTTTTAGACCATTTTTTTCAGCTTCTGTAAGAGAATAGTATTTATATTCTTTACCTTTAATATTTAATGATTTTAATGAATTATAAGAATTTTTATTTCCAGGTTTCATAATTTTATAAATAAAAGCTTAATACACACACAACAAGTAGAATGGACATAGCATAATTAAACCTTTTAATGAATTCATTATTTGTCGCAAACTTTCTTAAAAATTTACCAACTAAGGCCCAGCCTGTTATGCTTAAAAAAGCAGTAACCGAGCAAACAATAATTACTGCAATTGAAGAATTAAGAAAGTTTTCTTGTGTAACAAATTTAGAAATAAGAGTAATTGCTGCCATTACTCCTTTGGGATTTATAAATTGAAAAAAATAAGTTTCAAAAAATTTTACAGGATTTTCTGTTGAAGATTTAGATTTGCCTTTTGAAAAAGAAATTTTATAAGCTAAATAAATTAAGAATATTGAACCTAGAATTCTAATAATTTCTTGTAAGTAAGGATATTTTTGAAAAACTGAAATTAAGAAAAATATTAATAAAATAACTAATGTTGTGTAACCAAAACCAACACCTAAAATTATTGGAAGTGTTTTTCTTATACCAAAATTAAATGCGGAATAAGACGCAACGGCATTATTAGGTCCAGGTGTAAAACCCATTGAAAATGAAATACCAATTAGTAATAACAGTTCTGGATGCATTTAATTAAGCTATTGGAAGACCGTTATCAGCTTTTTGCGATGGATGAACTAAAGTGACTTTGCCTTCTTCATCTACTGATCCCAAAATTAGAACTTGTGAAACCACGCCGGCTATATTTTTTTCCGGAAAATTGCAAACAGCTATAACTTGTTTTCCTTTTAAATTTTCTTCATTATAATAATGTGTAATTTGGGCAGAAGATTGTTTAATTCCAATTTCTTTTCCAAAATCTACTTCAACTACTAGTGAAGGTTTTCTTGCTTTTTCATTTTGTTTCACAGAAATAACTGTTCCTAAACGAATATCTACTTTATCAAATATGTCGTAGGTTATTTGTTCTTTCATGATTTTAATATATAATTCATAATACTTATGAGTACAGAAAATAATTTAGAATCCTTGTATAAAAATTCTATTAAAATACTATCTGATTTAATAGCCTTCAAAACAGTTTCTGGTGAGGATAATAATTCTTTAATTAATTATTGCGATGATATTTTAAAAAAACTAGGAGCAACTTCTTTTAGAACTTTTGACAGTGAAAAAAAAAGAGTAAATCTTTTTGCTACTTTAAAGGCAAAAAAAAATAATGGAAAAGTGCCAATAATTTTATCAGGCCACACTGATGTTGTGCCTGTTTCAAAAGGTTGGTCTTCTGACCCTTTCAAAGCTACGATTAAAGGTGACAAGTTATACGGTAGAGGGTCGTGTGACATGAAAGGTTTTATTGCGTGTGTTTTAGCATTTGCGCCAATTTTCTCTAAATCAGATTTGGATAGAGATATTAATTTTTCTTTTACTTTTGATGAAGAAACAGCATGTATAGGCGCTCCTTTATTAATTGAAGAACTAAAAAAAAGAGGATTTAAAAAAGGTATATGTATAGTTGGCGAACCTACAAATATGAAAATTATTGATGCACATAAAGGTTGCTTTGAATATACGACTTATTTTGAAGGTTTGGCTGGGCATAGTTCTAAACCTCACCAAGGTGTTAGTGCGGTCGAGTACGCAGCAAGATATGTTAATAAACTCATTGAACTTAGAGAAAAACTTAAAGATAGAGTTCCATCAAATTCTATATTTGATCCTCCTCACTCAACTCTTTCTGTAGGAGGAATATTTGGAGGAATTGCACATAATGTGATTTCAGATAAATGTCATGTTAAATGGGAAACAAGACCTGTGGTAAAAGATGATGCAGTATTTTTAAACTTAGAACTAGATAAATATGTTAATGAAACTCTTTTACCTGATATGAAAAAAGTTTTTCCAGATTCAAAAATTACAAAGGAAGTAATTGGAGAAATAATCGGATTTGATAGAGATGAAAAATCTGAAGCTTGTGAATTTGTTTCAAATATTACAGGGGATAATTCTAGAGAAGTAGTTTCTTTTGGTACTGAAGCAGGTCTTTTTCAAGAAATTGGTATAAGCACAGCTGTTTGTGGCCCAGGATCAATTGAGCAAGCTCATAAAATAGATGAATACATTAAATTAGAAGAAATTAACAAATGTTTAAATTTCTTAAATGGTGTTAAAGATAAATCAATTCAAAATTAAATAAATGTCAAAAAAATATCCAAGAAACATGATAGGTTATGGATCAAAAGAGCCAAAAGTGGTTTGGCCAAATAATGCAAAACTTGCTTTACAAATAGTTCTTAATTATGAGGAAGGTGGTGAAAATAATATTCTTCATGGTGATAAACATTCTGAAACTTTTTTATCAGAAATTATAGGAGCCCAAGCATTTAAAGACAGACATATTAATATGGAGTCCATGTATGAATATGGTTCAAGAAGAGGTTTTTGGAGACTTCATAAATTGTTTGAAGAAAAAAATATACCTATAACTATTTTTGGAGTTGCAATGGCCTTGGAAAGAAATCCAGAAGTATGTGAGGCAATAAAAAGTGGAAATTATGAAATTGCCTGCCATGGTTGGAGATGGATTGATTATCAAAATGTAAAAAAAAGTACTGAAAAAAAAGATATGAAATTAGCTATTAAAACTATTAAAAAAATTTTTGGCAAAAGACCTTTGGGTTGGTACACAGGAAGATGTAGTCCAAATACTAGGGATTTAGTATTTGAGGATGGTAAATTTTTATATGATAGCGACTCCTACAGTGATGATCTGCCTTATTGGGAATATAAAAAGAATAAAAAACAATTAATTATCCCTTATACTCTAGATAACAACGATATGAGGTTTGCTACAAATCAAGGCTTTAACAGTGGAGATCAATTTTATACATATTTAAAAGATAGTTTTGATACTTTATATGAAGAGGGCAAAACTAATCCAAAAATGATGTCTGTTGGATTGCATTGTAGATTAATTGGAAGACCAGGAAGAATACAGTCCCTTAAAAAATTCTTAGATTATGCTCTAAAGTTTAATGATGTATGGATTTGTAAAAGAATAGATATTGCAAAACACTGGATTAAAAATTATCCAAGCTAACAGAAAAAATGAAAAAAAATAATATTATTTACTTAAATGGATTAATTGATTTAGCTCAGTCAAGACTGGGTTCTAAAATTGTTTATAAAACTGATGAGTTTTTTGCACCTGCTAAAAGAATAATTAACCCTTGGCCACCTGTATTTAAAGAAGGAGTTTTTGATAAACACGGTAAATGGATGGATGGATGGGAAACTAGAAGAAAGAGAACAAAAGGATACGATTATCTTATTTTAAAGTTTGGAAAACCAGGTGTTATAAAAAAAGTAGATGTTGATACATCTTACTTTTCTGGAAATCATCCTGATGAAATTTCATTACAAGCCTGTATTAGTAAAAAAAAAATACCTGATAAAAAAACTAAATGGATAACAATTATTAAAAAAAGTAAAACTAAAGCAAATAGCCATCATTTTTTTAGAGTAAAAAATAAAAATTATTTTACTCATATAAAGTTAAATATTTTTCCTGATGGTGGAGTGGCAAGATTAAGAGTTTACGGTTCTATGAAAACTAAAAATAAAGTTAATAATAAAATTCAAAATCTGACATCTATTGTAAATGGAGCTGTACCAATTGCTTGTAATAATGAACATTTTGGAAGAGCAGAAAACATACTTGCTCCAGGCGTTGGAAAAAATATGGGTGATGGATGGGAAACTAGAAGAAGTAGAGGAAAAAATTTTGACTGGATAATAATAAAATGCTCATCACCAGGAAAAATAAATAAAATTCAATTAGATACTCATCATTTTAAAGGAAATTATCCAGACAAATGCTCTGTGCAAGCAGCTTACATTCCTAATAAAATTTCAGAAAAAAATATTGTTAATAAATCAAAAAAATGGGCTTATCTTCTTAACAAAATTAAACTCTATGCACATAGAAAACATAACTTTAACAACAAAATAATGAAAAATAAAAAAATAAATTATATTAGAATTAATATTTTTCCAGATGGTGGGATTTCAAGAATTAGAGCTTTTGGTAAATCTGAATGACGGAAAGAATTATACAACCAATACCTATAACAAAAGAAAATTTTTCTAAATTTGGACAATTGATAACAACTGAACATATTAAACCTCTTGAAATTAATAATGGTTATGCAAAAAGATTTGATGAAATAGCAGAACTAGATACTTCTAGTGAAAATGGTGAAACTACAATAAGTATTTTTTCCGCATTAAAAAGATCCTTTCCAATGAAAATTGATATGATGGAAAAGCATCCATTAGGTAGCCAAGCTTTCATACCTATGAAAGAAACAACTTTTTTAACTTTTGTTGCGCCCGAAGGTGAAAAACCTAAGATAGAAAAAATTGAATCTTTTATAGTTCCTCAAGGAAAAGGAGTAAATTACAAAGCTGGTGTTTGGCATTTCCCTTTGATATCTACTGAAGATATGGATTTTCTTGTTGTTGATAGAAAAGGATCTGGAGATAATCTTGTTATTGAAAATTTAGAAAAAGAAGAAATATTATTAAAATATTAATTAAACCCACCTACTGATTTTACTTCCAGAAACTCAATTAAACCTTCTAATCCTGCTTCTCGTCCAATACCAGAATGTTTATATCCACCAAATGGTGATGCTCCATCAATTCCAACACCATTGACATCTACCATTCCTGATCTTAATTTTCTCGCAACTCTTTTGACTTTGTCCTTATCTTGAGTTTGAATATAGTTTGTTAACCCATATGGAGTATCGTTAGCTATTTTAACAGCTTCGTCTTCATTCTCGAAAGGTATGATAGATAAAACAGGTCCAAATATTTCGGTTCTAGCTATTTCCATTTGATTATTTACATCTGTAAATACAGTTGGTTTTACATAATATCCTTTTTCTAAACCTTCGGGTTTTCCAACGCCTCCTGCAACTAATTTAGCACCTTCATCAATTCCTTTTTGAATTAAAGTTTGAATTTTATTAAATTGAGTTTCAGAAATTACTGGTCCTATATGATTTCCATTTTTATTTGGACTGTCTACTTTAGTTTTATTTGCAAATTCTCTTACTTTTTCAATAGTTTCATTATAAATTGATTTTTCAACCAGCATTCTAGTAGGTGCGTTACAAGACTGTCCTGAATTTCTAAAACATCTTTGAACACTCCAAGATATTGCATCAGGTCCTGCATCTTTAAATACAATATTTGCTCCTTTTCCTCCTAGTTCTAAACTTATTCTTTTAAAATCTTTTGCTGCATTTTGAGAAATCAAAGCACCAGCTCTAGTCGATCCAGTAAATGAGATCATGTCTATATCAGGGTGGCTTGTCAAAGCATCTCCTGTTACTGCACCATCACCGTTTACTAAATTAAACACACCTTTTGGAAAACCAGCATCATGCATCATTTCAGCTAATAACATTGATGATAAAGGTGCAATTTCAGATGGTTTTAAAACTACTGTACAGCCAGCAGCTAGTGCTGGAATTACTTTTAAATTGACTTGATTAATTGGCCAGTTCCAAGGAGTAATTAATGCGCATACACCTTTTGGTTCGTATAAAATAGTTTGATTTTTTTCTTCATCTAAAGTTTTTTCAAATTTAAAATTTTTTAAAATATTTTTAAATGATTTTATGTGGCTAGCTCCAGTTTTTGTTTGAAGTTCTGTTGAAAAATCAATTGGTGCACCCATTTCAAGAGAAATAGTTTTTGCCATTTGATCCCAATTTTTTTTGTAAATCTCATATAACTTTTCAAAAAGATTAAGTCTTTCTTCTTTATTAGTAAAACCCCAAGTTTCAAAAGCTTTTTTCGCAGATGTTACCGCTGCATCAACATCCTTTTTTCCTCCAAGTGAAATTTCTGCACAAGGTTCTTCTGTTGCAGGGTTAATTACTTCAAATGATCTTGGTTCTATTGGGGACACCCATTGTCCATTAATATAAAAATTCTTTTTATCCTGCATAATACAAATTTATCCTATAGTTATTTTTTTGCAAACAAATTGGTTAATTCAAAAACAATTGTCGCTGCAGCCAAAGAAGTGACTTCAGCATGGTCATAAGCTGGCGCAACTTCTACAACGTCAGCAGAAATAAGATTTAATCCTGACAAACCTCTAATAACATTAACCATTTCTCTTGTTGTCATGCCTGCAATCTCTGGGGTGCCAGTTCCCGGGGCAAATGCTGGGTCTAAAACATCAATATCAATTGATAAATAAAGAGCATTGTCTCCTACTCTTTTTCTTATTCTTTCGACAATTTTGTCTGTACCTTCAGTTTGAAATTCATCACAATGTATAATTTTAAAACCAAAACTTTCATCATTCTTAAGATCGTCTCGACTGTATAATGGTCCTCTTATTCCAACATGCATTGATGCGTCATCTAAAAATAAATTTTCTTCTCTTGCCCTTCTAAAAGGAGTCCCATGAGTATATGGAGCACCAAAATAAGTATCCCAAGTGTCTAAATGTGCATCAAAATGCACTAAGGAAACTGGACCATTGTTTTTTTTGTTTGCGGCTCTTAACAAAGGTACAGCTATAGTATGATCACCACCTAAACTTATAATTCCACCTACTTTGCTCAAAAGATCAGTTGCACCAATTTCAATCTGTTTAATGGCTTCATCTATATTAAATGGATTACAAGCGATATCACCTGCATCAGCAACTTGTTGAACCTTAAAAGGTTCTACGTCATAATTTGGATGATAGTTTGTTCTTAAATGTCTAGAAGCTTGTCTAATACTTTGCGGTCCAAACCTTGCACCTGGTCTATAACTAGTTCCAGAGTCAAAAGGTACACCAACTATTGCAACATCACAGCTTTCAACATCTCTTAATTCAGGTAATCTAGCAAAAGTATTTGGTCCAGCATATCTAGGAACTTTTGTTCCACTTACTGGCTGAATTGGTTCTTTATTTCTTTCTTTTTTCATTTTATAAAAAACTTCAGCCATATCTTCTGATGCAATTGATTTAGAATATTCAGTAAGGAAACCATTTGTCTTATTATAGAGATCTAAACCTAAACGGTCAGAACAAGTTGAGCATTCTGCATATTCAAATGATTTATCATTAAAATTTGACCAAATTTCTTCATTAAAAATATTCTCAAAGCTATTATGAATTATGTGAAA